>NZ_JBHIMJ010000054.1:0-1020 GCF_042194035.1 Bartonella sp. OC16QHHD
AAAGTAAAAAATATTCGCACTGAAATTGAGCTATTTTCATAAATTAAAAAATGAAATTAAGAAAAGATAAATTATCGTAAATTATATGCTTTACTTTATTATTAAAATTATAATAATGATAAAAAATGTTGGGCTTTTTTAATCGTCAAAAAGAGGAGTGTTAAGGTGAAAAAACGATTTATTACAATAGGAATGATTAGTCTTTTGGCAATGATAGATTTAACTCTAAGGTCTAACTTTAGTTGGGGTTCTGACGCTCAAACTTCAACTATCCAAATCTCCTCCTCAACAGAATATCTGAAAATTATTCAGTTGTTAACAGAAAAAATTAAAGTAACTGAAGAGCAGATCAATAACGCGAAAAAAGTCTATCAATCTATAACAGGAAGTAGAATAACAGAACTAAGAATAAAAGAGGAGGGGAATTTTTTCTTACACGATATGCCTATCTACGCAAAACTAAACCAAAACTACCATAACCTATTTGTGACTGAGTATCCCAATCTCAAAGACATTTCATTTTCTATTTATGCCGAAGAGAAAAGGGCAAACTTTTGGAGCTTTCCGCCAAAGATGATGCGGCAAATAATTGATAAGCGTCTTAAATATAGTGGAATTGTCGAAAAAGCTGTAAGCTTGCAAACTTTCAAAGACGTAGAGAAGCGCTTTACGCAAATCATCGATTTCTTAGATGAGATAAATAGAACAACGAATCTAGCGGAAGTTTTCGAGCTGCAAACACGCATCAGGAACATGTCATCCATGCTCCAAAATGAATATGCAAAATTACAAATGGTCAGAAATTTACGCGATAATGAAGAGCTCCTTATCGAAATACAAAAACGTAAATTGTATGGAAAAATAGTGAACTTTCAGTACACAGATATGCCCAGTGTAAGAATTTAGCCAATAAAGCTCTTTACAACATTTGCTTTTTTCATGAACACAAAAGCTAATTTACAGGGTTCAGTACTATCCCAATAATTCAAAGAGACACAGAGATTTTATCAAAGCCAAGAT
>NZ_JBHIMJ010000039.1:0-1040 GCF_042194035.1 Bartonella sp. OC16QHHD
ATAAAAAATTGAAAATTCGTTAAAGAGGAATGCCATGAACTTCACTATGTTCACGCAACTTTTCGATAAAATTAACCAGGTAACACAAACATATGTCACGGGTATTTCCTCAAAAGCAATTGCTACAATTACACCTTTCGTTTCAATTGGAATCACGATCGCTTTCATCATCTACGGATGGCTTATCATTCGGGGCGCTATCGATATGCCACTCTCCGGATTTGTAAATCGTTTCCTACGAATAAGTATTATTACTTCAATAGCCCTTACCACAGGACTTTATCAAAGTGAAATTGCCAATTTAATAACACAAATGCCCTATGAGTTATCAAAAGCGCTCATGACAAATCCACTCAATGATACACAGTTAATGAATTTATTGGACAAAGCAGCAACCAAAGGATTCCAATATGCAGGTCGTCTTTTCCAGGAAACCGTCTTCTTCGAGGCCAATGGATTGCTTTACAGCCTCTTAGGTATCCTCATCTTGCTGGCAACAAGTTCCGTCGTGGCAATCGGCGGTGGTCTCGTCATACTGACAAAAATCGCTATTACACTTCTCGTAGGATTGGGCCCTATCTTCATCATTGCATTACTGTGGCAACCAACCTATCGCTTTTTTCAGCAATGGTTAATCCAAGTCGTAAATTATATAATCCTCTTTCTACTCTTAGCGACTGTATTTAATCTGATGATGAATATCTTTGCAAACTACTTGAGTGATATGAAACTCGATTATAACCAGAATGTAGCAGCCATGTTTGGGGGAGCTCTCATCTTGTCTATTATATCCATCATGCTGTTACTCAAACTATCAAGCATGGCCAATTCTCTCGCAAAAGGCATTACATTTGGACATCTATGGAAACATAGAAACTAGAGGATGTAGCTAGAAAGAAATGATTCTCGTAACAGAAACTTTAAATGCACACGATAAAATAACAAGAATATCCAATCCTAAAGTAAAAAATATTCGCACTGAAATTGAGCTATTTTCATAAATTAAAAAATGAAATTAAGAAAAGATAAATTATCGTAAA
>NZ_JBHIMJ010000073.1:0-1047 GCF_042194035.1 Bartonella sp. OC16QHHD
TCCTTAATGCTGCAATCTATCGACCTTCTGATCAACACCGCAGCTCTTGCAAATTTTCGACATTGGGGGGTGTTGCTCTTGCATTAATCTCTGCAAGCGATCGGGGTAAAAAAAATCTTCTGGACGCAAATCTATCCCATGATCACGTGCGTAGTTCAGAAGCATAATTTGATATTTAGCTGGTATAATTCCGCCTTTACCCTCTAGTTTTTTTAAAGGATAAGTCCATTTATAAACAGCAGACACATGACATTGAGAAATCAACGACACACGTTTCGCACCGCCTAAATATTTTATAATCGTACCTGCTGAATTTTTGATATTCATTTTAATTTCTCTATTTATCAAATGTGCATTTATTCGATTATAGAAAAAATGTCAACATTTTTTCTAAAATAGAAATGTTGATATTTTTTAAAACAACAGGAATATTGGTAAGTATGGATATTCAAAAAGAAATAAAAATTTGGGCAAATGAAAAACTTAAAACAATGGGTCATGGGTCCCGAACTGAATTAGCTAAACATATGGGACTTCATACATCTGTTGTATCTAAAATGCTTTCTATCGATGATGATAAAGAAAGTAGAAGTATATCTGCTGATGAACTCGTTAGATTAACTTCATTTTTTAAAGCTCTCCCCCCTCATTTTATACCCGATAATTGTGATGATTATTTTTTAAAATTATATTCCTCGGCAAAGCCAGAACATAGAAAAGCTGTCATTTCTTTTCTACGATCTTTGCAAGAAGAAGAAGATGAAAAATAACCACCCGTTTTTGCTCATTTGTTAATGACGAAAATATTTTTAGAGCTTTTTTAGACTGCTTCATACAGAATTTTCTCCACATTGAAATGAAAATTAAATTACTTTTTTGTGTAGACTATTTGTCTATCACTAAAAAAATTTTTTCTGTTTTAGAAAAATTATATTGACTTATTCTAAAATCGAAAATATGTTCACTCCATATCTTAGAAAATAACTTTTGCCAATAGGCTGTATGGAGGCATTTGTGAATAAACCAGTGTTTATAAATTCTGATGAA
>NZ_JBHIMJ010000002.1:0-1070 GCF_042194035.1 Bartonella sp. OC16QHHD
GACAAGCAAAGGGGCGGTGTTTTTTGGTCTCCTTCCAACCAAGATGTGCATGGCATTTTAGGGACAGCACGCCCCATTAGCTATTTTGATGGGGAAATTGATCATGAGGCAAATCGCCTTAACCAAGCCGATATTGCGACCTTTATTCCAGCACGGCTTAGCCAAAATGGGCAGGGAGAAGTAGCTGCCAATGGCCGCATTTTATGGGGAAATCATACCACCTCCAGTGATCCGCTCTGGCGCTTTGTCAATGTGGTGCGCACCCGTGCAGCTTTGGAAAAAACCATCATCAATAATTTGCGCCCTTGGGCCAATGATGAGAATCTGACTGGTCAACATGTTATTGCCATTACCCGCTCTTTGACCAGCTTTCTTGATGATATGATTGCACGCGGTGCACTGCTTGGTGGGCGGGTTTGGTTTGATCGTGATTTAAATTCCAACAGCAATTTACAACTGGGAAAATTGCGGGTGGAATTTGATGCAGAAGAAGTGCCACCTTTAGAAGATTTAAGCTTTGGCAGCCGGCGCAATGGAGCTTACTTTAATCGGCTTGCTGAAGATATCCAAAAGAAAATGACATATGCCTTTGGTGATACGCTAGAGGGTTATCGCAAAGCAGCAAGGAGTGACATATGACTTTAAGAATTGTTCGCGGTTTTACCTTGATTGTTGATGATGATGTGAATCTCCATCTTGATCTTGAAACCCTCAAATTACCTACGTTGGAAGAAATCACTGAAACCTATCAACCAGGGGGCTCTGATATGCAAATTGATGTGAGCGGTCTTGGTGTGAAAGCTTTGAGTTTACAAATGAAAATCCGCAGCCATACCCCCGAAATTATCGGCATCTTTGGTGGTCCCCCTGGTCTTCGTCATAAATTCACTGGCAAAAAACATGTGATTTCTGAAGAAGATGGGCGTGAGCATGAACATTCCATTGATGTGACAGGGCGGTTGGTCAAAGTGGATAGCGAAGGCTTAACAGCTGGGAAAGCCACAGGCTATGATTGCGAGATCAAAAATGTTTGGGATTATACGGAATTTTGGGATGGTTCTGTTTTGCAC
>NZ_JBHIMJ010000091.1:0-1070 GCF_042194035.1 Bartonella sp. OC16QHHD
TCATCATTCATGCTTTTTGCTGACTTGGTGGTTATGGCGGAGTGAACGCACCCGATCCCATCCCGAACTCGGCCGTGAAACGCTCCAGCGCTGATGGTACTTTGCCTTAAGGCACGGGAGAGTAAGTCGCCGCCAGGTCTGCTAAAGGCATGATAGATAACAATTCAAAATAAAAATATAACGATAAATATCAATACTCAATACTGAGAGTAGACAATAAAAAAATCTTGTCTTAAAATATATGACGCGGGGTGGAGCAGCCCGGTAGCTCGTCAGGCTCATAACCTGAAGGCCGCAGGTTCAAATCCTGCCCCCGCAACCAATATTCAAAGACTAATACTCCCATAAAGATTACATGGCCTCTTAACATGACAAGACGCCCATGATATCCCGTGAAAATATAAAAATGCACGTCATGAAAAATGTTATAGAATAAATCTTTATTCAAACTTCTCCCTATACTAGGAAAAGTCAGTAATTTACCTACATAAGTTCCCCTTTCTGCTACACTTTTCTCATAGAAGCTCTATCAAAACAGTAAAAAAACTAGTTGCCCGTAAACGCACAAAGACCTAGGAGCAGCTTTAGGGCTGGATCGGATCTCTGATCCGACCCGTAAAAGAATGCAATAGGACTAATAAGAGGCATGCCACTAATGAAGCAGTGGCAGGCAGAGGCAGGTAGAGAATGCTTTCTTCTTTCTAAAACGATAAATCTAAAAGCTCTTCTTAGTACTGCAAAACAAAAAATATCATCAATCTCTAAAAATAAAAGCAGGAAAAAACAGGTGTAGCGTCTAAACGCATCGGAATGCAATGCTAATCACTCGAAACTCTTCTCGCGTACAAAACCCAAATAAAAACTCAAGAGGCGTGCTACTAATCATCATGCACCTTCGGAAGCAAGGGGGGAGGTAAAAGCCATTAAGGTACGTAAGTCCACACACTTAAAGAGCGCTCAAGGATTAAATCTAAACTCAGATTTTCTTGGCTCTTATGTCATCTCTTCTTTTGTCTTATGTGTAGCCTGTATAGCCAAATCCTCAAAACAATCCGCTAACTTTTTGTAAC
>NZ_JBHIMJ010000016.1:0-1189 GCF_042194035.1 Bartonella sp. OC16QHHD
AACAAGCATTATTTATTCAATGATCTTAGAGACGATACCGGCACCAACAGTACGACCACCTTCACGAATAGCAAAACGCAGTTTCTCTTCCATCGCTATCGGAACGATCAACGAAACATCCATCGCAACATTGTCACCTGGCATCACCATTTCCGTTCCTTCTGGAAGCGTAACAATACCTGTAACATCCGTCGTGCGGAAGTAAAACTGAGGACGATAATTCGTGAAAAATGGTGTATGACGTCCACCTTCATCTTTTGTCAAAATGTAAGCTTCTGCTTTAAACCGTGTATGAGGTGTAACGGATCCTGGCTTTGCCAATACTTGACCACGCTCAATCCCTTCACGGTCAACACCACGTAGCAGAGCCCCTATATTATCACCCGCTTGACCTTGATCCAAAAGCTTGCGGAACATTTCAACGCCTGTAACCGTCGTCTTAGACGTTGGACGAATACCGATAATCTCGATTTCTTCTCCAACTTTAATAACACCACGCTCAACACGACCCGTAACAACGGTTCCACGACCCGAAATTGAAAATACATCCTCTATCGGCATCAAAAATGGTTGATCAACAGGACGTTCAGGGGTTGGAATATAATTATCAACTTCACTCATTAAAAGACGAACAGCATCTTCACCAATGCTTTTATCCTTATCCTCAAGGGCTGCCAACGCAGAACCCTTAACAATTGGTATATCATCGCCTGGAAAATCATATTTGGATAAAAGTTCCCGAACCTCAAGCTCTACAAGCTCCAAAAGTTCTGCATCATCAACCTGATCAACTTTATTAAGAAAAACAACAATTGCTGGAACACCAACCTGACGTGCAAGCAAAATATGCTCACGCGTCTGAGGCATTGGGCCATCAGCTGCTGAAACAACCAAAATAGCACCATCCATCTGTGCTGCCCCTGTGATCATGTTTTTCACATAATCAGCGTGTCCTGGACAATCAACGTGCGCATAGTGACGATTTTCCGTTTCATACTCAACGTGTGCTGTAGAAATAGTAATTCCACGTGCGCGTTCCTCTGGCGCAGCGTCAATTTGGTCATAAGCTTTAAATTCACCAAAATATTTCGTAATCGCTGCTGTCAACGAGGTCTTCCCATGATCAACGTGACCAATCGTACCAATATTAACATGCGGTTTTGTTCGTTCAAACTTGCTCTTCGCCATT
>NZ_JBHIMJ010000019.1:0-1199 GCF_042194035.1 Bartonella sp. OC16QHHD
TCTTTGCCAACAGTGGTGGAGATACTTAACATTTTGGCATCGTTCAACTTCGCGGTATTGCCTCTGATGGCATTGGCGATATGCCCTTTTAGGATACCATAGGACAAGAGTGCATCGATGTAGAAACCACTGTTATGCTGTATACTGCCATAGGCTGTAATGGCCCATTTATCCAGCGTGTTCTTTCCTGCATCTTTCATGTCCTTTGGTGTGAACGACAGCTGCCCATAGGTGCCTACAAGACCGAGATGTGTTGTGGTATTTTGCCCTTCAATTGCTGCCAATGTGACTCCGGCTTGGAGAGCAGCATAGCGGATATCAGCACCATAACCATATTTGAGAGGACCACGCTCAGAAGATAAAGTTCCTGTGCTTCCATAGGTGTAAAGGAAGAAACCAGTTTGTTTCTCCTCTTCTTTTCCTAAGACGGATGTTCTGATATTGGCTAAAAGCGCGTTTTGTTTAGCCATATCGGTTAATCCACTGTAAAAGAGAGCATTTGGCATGACCAAATAGCTTGCTGTTTGTGGTACAGGGGCAACGGCAGGGATATTTGTTTCAGGATCAGGATTTGAACCAGAATTGGAGCTAAGCAGTTCGGGTTGTAAACGGAAATCCCAGAAATTTTCATTCTTTTCATCAAAGAGGTTTTGTGCAATATCGGCTTTGCCTTGGCTTGAGTCTGGTCCATAGGCATGTAGTGTATACATATCTGGTAAGCCACCTCTCGTGGTATAGCCATTTACTAGTTTGAAAGAGTTTTCTTCTGCTTTTCCAGAAACTTGAATGAGTGAAAGACCACGGACATTGGCAGCAGCAGAGGTATTTGCTTCGATATTGTTCTCTTCTAAGCGCCCCGTGACATAAATTGATGTGTTGCCAGAGACATCCCCATGGATCAAAAGTCTATCGGTTTTTTGGTCATTTATTGCAGCACCATCACTCCATTCAGCGTTGAAGTAAATTTTCGCATCATCCGTTGCATTGTAGACTTCTTGCGTGTCTGGTTTACCAGAACCTATATGCAATGTTTGGTAGTGATCTTCTGTTGGTTTCTCAAAAACAATGGAGCTGTTGTTGAGGTTTAGCACAGAAATATCAGAACGAGATCTTTGAGCGATATCAAGCAGATTGCCATCATCATCTTTTTCATGTTTGCTGATTTTCAACGTCCATGTTGTCTTGTTTTTTAGATCAAA
>NZ_JBHIMJ010000105.1:0-1228 GCF_042194035.1 Bartonella sp. OC16QHHD
AAAAAAGCTGCACTATGCGTGCAGCTTTTTATGTATTTGCTTTAGAGGTAGAAGTTTTAAAGCATGAAAGTGTCCTTACGGCTTCTATAACCATAATAGCCAAAAACACTGGAAATAATGGCGCCTACCAGACTTCCTAAAAAGCCCCACCACCCCATATTGGAGGCTGTTTTTGTGGCTTTAGTTGCAGTGTTTTTTGCTGCCTTGATCGTATCCTCAAGATTGTCTGAGAGTGTTTCTGCCTGTTCTTCAAGGGCTTTGATGGCTTTTTCGGTTTTTTCCTCTGCGCTTTGATAGAGTTGAACAGCATGGTTGGCTGCTGTTTGTGCATCCGCACGGGTCATGCCATCCTTCATAAGCGCGTTGATGATATCACTTCGATCAAATTTTGTTGTGAGATCTTCTACACGATCAGACAGGCGCTCACCAAGATTTTTTAAAGTGGTGCGATAGTGAGAAGGATCATTTTTGAAAGCTTTTATCGCAGAACCAATATCATTGAGTGCAGCTTGATAGGTTTGTTTCAAGCGATCAGGGTTGAGAGCAGGAATGTCACTTTTATTGAGAAGGGAGTGCAATTCACTACCAAGTTGGTCAAAATTGATATCATTGTCACTATTTTTTGCAAAAAACTTTTCAAGACTTTCACTGTTTAATTTTGCAAGTATAGGGGAAATATTGTTTTTTAGGCTGTCTACGGTTTGTTGGACCATGGAGCTGTTTTCTAAAGCCGTTTTAGCTCCTATCTTTGCTGTACTAGAAACCACGTGGATGGCTTGGAGGGTCATCAGCAATGTTATGAGAGCCCAAGTGAGAAAGCCATGAAGAATCCCTGATGATTCAGCAAAACGTCCAGCTACAAAGCCTCCCAAGGCTAGGCTAATCAGTGTAACGATAACGGAACCCACGCCAAAGGAGAGGAAAGAGCCTTCAAATGGGGATGAAGAAGTGAAATCCATTTGGCTTAAGCCTAAAGCTGCGACCAGAAAAGAGAGGCAGATTGAGGTGGCAAGAGCCGTCACCAGTCCCGCAAAGATTGCGGACCATGAAATGGGTGTGTGAAAGAATGAATACTTTTCTTCTAGAGTTGTTTCTCCTAAAAAATTCGTATCAAATGGTGTGTTTTCAGGAATGCGAGTTTCCATGTTTTATCTCCTTGAATATGCTGGAGATACAATGCCTTTTTGCTAATTATGTTCCAAAAGGGATAAAGAGCAGCTAAAAAGGA
>NZ_JBHIMJ010000064.1:0-1279 GCF_042194035.1 Bartonella sp. OC16QHHD
CTTATGGGCGGCAATATCAATATGCTTTTTCGAGGTGATGTGCTTTGCCAATACGCTCTGGCTTTTCGATTTGAGGACAACACCCCCATGACCAAAAACATTCTTCAACGAGATTTTTCCGTCAGCAGAAAGATGCAACTGCCCCGCATTCGCTGCCATATCATGGCGCATGCGAACCCCAACTCCTTGTTCTGTTGCCACAAGTTTAATCTGATCCGCCTGGAGAGCCCCAAAAGCAGAACCATCTATCGCATATTCCGGTTTACCGGTAATATCGGTCAGTTCTTTCATTTCCCGTGAAGCATAATCAAAGTGACCCGTCCCTGCTGTCACACCAATTTCTCTGCCCGCAACAGCTCCTTCAAAATGCACTGTGCGTGAGACAATATCGACAATATCAACCGCCCCCTTGCCAGAGAAAAAATTGGCTCCCTTAGCGCCAAAGGTAATATCCCCACCTCGCACCTCAAAGCCTTTCAAAAAACCGCTCGCATCAATTTCGGGAACACCTGTGGTTAAGGTCGCATGGGGCGTATTGATAAAGCCACAACCATCACAGCTTATCCCATTGGGATTGGCTATAATCACATCGGCGGGGCTCCCAAAAACCTCTCCTGGACCATGAAGCGCACTGCGCTTGCTGCTGGTCACTTCATTTAAAATCACTTTCGCTGAACCCGTGAAACGCAAATGCGGATTGCCCGGCATAATGCCCCCCAACTGCGATTGCCCCACTTCTTGCGCATGATTGTTCCAAATCACACCCGGATTTCCAATATTAAAATCGTTATATTTATTGTGCGATAAGCCCTTGCCATTGGGGGTAACAATATCAATCGAGGGAACTCCATTGGGCGCTGCCACTATATCTGGACGATGGGCGGCATTCGCGTTAGGATCCACAGTAATTTGCGCCTGTAACGCTGAAGGGGCTAACAAACAAGAAAAACCAAGTCCCCCAAATAAAACCTTTTTGAGCATCGTACTGGAGACTAAAACACCTAATAAAGCTGCTCTTTCTGCTCTCTTCTCATATCTCATACGTTAACTCCCCAATAAAAAATGCTTAAAGTTCCATTGTTAATGTCATAAAAAATGTTCCTGATTTTTTGTGCTTAACTGTGCTCCAAAAAATACTGGAATAACTGGCATCAAGAGAGACCATGCCTCCCGCAAGCTTGACACCGGCTGTCCAACCGGCAAGCTGGTCACTCTTAATCCCATACAAAACTTGCGAAAACACACGCCCATAATCCAAACCAACATAAGGGCGAAGTTC
>NZ_JBHIMJ010000088.1:0-1316 GCF_042194035.1 Bartonella sp. OC16QHHD
AGTAGAATTTTTCATCTTGATTTCCTACATTGCGCGCAATTCACCCGTGGCGTGAATCACGCTGGTGTTAAAAGTTGGTTTTTCGGTGTTAGAAACGGCTTATGTAGCTTATATCGCTTGCTGAATAGTCACTTTCGTAGATGATTGAATTGCGTCCACGAATTTCAAGATTACCAGAAATATTTACATTATCGAAAATATATACTCCATCTAGAATTTTCATATTTCCGGAAATGTGTGCTTTATCACTTATATAAGCATCTCCATAGACACGGGCATTGCCATAAACATGGCCCAAAACTCGAGCCTCACCATAAATTTGTGCATTGCCGTAAATTTGCGCATCATATTCAACATATGCTTCACCGCAAACTTTTGCATTTTCATAAACACGCGCCCTGCCTGTAATTTTTGCGCGTTCAAATACTTGTGCATTGCCGAAAATCTTAGCGTCACCATAAACTATAGCTTTATGCCAAACCCAACAATCGCCTTCATGCGATAGGTTGTCTTCTTTTTGTATATAGCCGCCTAAGTAACCTTTTTTAATATTTCTAAAATCTCTT
Source organism: Bartonella sp. OC16QHHD (assembly GCF_042194035.1). Taxonomy (NCBI): domain Bacteria; kingdom Pseudomonadati; phylum Pseudomonadota; class Alphaproteobacteria; order Hyphomicrobiales; family Bartonellaceae; genus Bartonella; species Bartonella sp. OC16QHHD. The sequence continues at coordinate 567 of NZ_JBHIMJ010000088.1, forward strand.
AATGCACGTATGCGATAAAGTTTTTTACTTTTATCGGTTCTTGTATCATGAAATTCTTTTATTTCATCAGTGAGCTCGTATTTTTTCATCTGTTTTTTTCTTTAGTTGAGATTCTTCGATCGTCATTAATCCAGTCGTCCCAACATACACATGCATCACCGTAAATTTTTGCATGACCGTAAACATGCGCATTGCCGTAAACACGCGCCCTATCGTAAATGTATGCCTCACCGTAAACTTCTGCATGACCGTAAATGCATGGTTCATCGAAAACTTCTGCTTTGCCATAAATACGAGAATTGCCGTAAACCTCGGCATAACCGTAAACATGTGCATCACCAAAAACCTTGGCATAACCATAGACTTTTGCATCATCACCTACCCAGCAATTGCCATCATGAGAGAGGTTATCTTCCTTCTCAATAAAACCACCAACGTCACCTTTCTTGACTCTTCCAAAGTCTCTCAATGCACGAATGCGGTGGAGAGTTTTGCCCCCAACTTCGATTGTTTCATCAGTCATTTCGTATTTTTTTTCCATGGTTTTACTCCTTTAAGTTAGATTCTGCCTTTGTCGTTCTTGCAAAAGAACGGCATTGCATTGTGTGGTGAATTTTTTGAAAAGGTGGCGTCTTTTAAAAACGCCTTTAGCTTTTAAAGCACATCACAAGGACGCAAACGGTGTTGTTTTTCGTAAGAACCATACATTGCATCATCATATTCGCGCTGTTTTATATCATCTAAAAAAAA
>NZ_JBHIMJ010000095.1:0-1349 GCF_042194035.1 Bartonella sp. OC16QHHD
CTTGTGCATTGCCATAAACTTCTGCATTATCAAAAACGTGCGGTTCACCGCAAATATATGCATCACCGTAAACTTCTGCATCACCGTAAATGCATGGTTCATCGCAAACTTCTGCTTTGCCATAAATACGAGAATTGTTGTAAACATGTGCATAACCGTAAACTTGTGCATTTTCGTAAACCTTAGCATCACCAAAAACCTTGGCATAACCATAGACTTTTGCATAATCCCCAATCCAGCAATTACCACGATGCGATAGGTTGTCTTCTTTCTCGATATAGCCTCCTAAATCACCTTTCTCGACGTTTCCAAAGTCTCGTAATGCGCGAATGCGGTGGAGAGTTTTGCCCCCAACTTCGATTGTTTCATCAGTAAGTTCATATTTCTTTTCCATAATGATAGCCTCTTAATGCATGCTTTGTCTTTTAAGCTCTTGAGACAGCACCCCCATGCCTTTTGTTGTGATTTTTGCTGAAGGAATGACTTTTTCAGTTCCATTTTCGGTTTGAATAGTGAGGGTTGAGCAATCCATTAGTCCTTTTTGGATTTTATCCTGATAAGGCAATAAGCGATCCCCGAAAGTGCGTCGATACACCCATCCTTTTTTCTGTAGGAAGAGAATGAATTGTTTTGGTTGCATTTCGAGCACTTTAGCGGCTTCAGTAAGACTGAAGAGCCCATCAGAGCGTTGCAAGCTTTCCAGAGCCATTGCTTTTGGTTTTAAATCTTCAATGATGATGTCTTTACGCTCATTTTCATTTTTTAGATGAGTTAATACACCTAACATTACTTGTGGACTTGAGTAATCGATTTGTGGTGTAACAACTTGCTTTGCACGCCGCTCGCATTCGATAAAATATTGACGGGCTTGTTTTCCTTTTTCATTACGCTCTACCATGGAAAGTTCTTTTGCCATTTCCAAGGTGAGATGATAATTAATTGCAATAACAGATCTAGATTTTGCGCTCGCCAAATTTGGTGACCGCAAATCTTGTGTTTTTACAAAGTCTTGTCCTTCTATAAAATTGTATCTGCTAATACGGTCCTTAATCCAATTGGAAAAGTCTCGTTTTGCTTCTAAGAATGCGTGCAAGTCACGAGCATTGACTGTCTGAACGCTTTCTTCGTTAATGGTGTTATTTGTAATAGTGATAGGATTATTCATAAGTTTACTCCATCCGATAATTTAATAAGAGGAAAGAGGGGGGCGCTTTTAAAAACGCCCTCTGTAGTATGTATAATGTGGGTAGTTTGGAATGACATCCGAAAGAGTTAAACGGTGCTGCTGTTCATAAGTACCGTATGTTTCATCTTCATATCGCTGCTGTTTTATATCATCTAAAAAAAAA
>NZ_JBHIMJ010000049.1:0-1383 GCF_042194035.1 Bartonella sp. OC16QHHD
AACACCCTGAAAAACGAAGCTGATAGCACGCCTGTCATCACGGAAAAAACGGAATATAGCGATATTTCTTTCCAAAGACCAGACAAATATAATTTTCTCGATGGCAGACCTTTATATCATGATATAGACTGGGATCGTTGGGGAAAAGGAAAACTTTCTAAGAGAAAGCATGGGGCAGTAGGTCCAAAACACTTTATATTTGAGCAACAACTTTGGAATAACAAAGAAGGAACCTATGGCACGGCAACTTTAAAAGATGGGACAGTCTATAAGGCGTTTACTTGGAAACATAATGCTCGAAAAGGAGACATAGAAGAGTTTGTATGGAATGGTTCTCGGCGGAAGGGAGGATGGTTAGGGTCAATAAACGAAGACTGGTCACACATGACAGAAAAGACTGTCACACAAGCATTTTCGCATAAACCAACTGTTTCGGGGGTAATACAATCTAGTGGCAATCTTATTATTAATGCTGATACCATTGATAACCATTATAGCTCTATGAGAGCAGGGGGAAATGCCGATATCCACGCCAATGTGCTGACCAATTTGGGGGCAACGGCTTATAAAAACACTTATCTTGGTTGTCAGGCTAATACAGACAGTTGTTATGGCTATAAAGCTGATGGAAGCCGCGATGTTTCTTTAGATATAGCCAATGGCAAGGATCGCCAGATTGGTTCAGAAGCTTTGGAGAGCGTTCCTGGTCTTGTCCAAGCGGGTGGCACGTTGAATTTGGTGGTCGATCAACTCAATAACACGGCAGCGGAAGGTTCGATTACAGGGGATGCGCATTTTAAAGCACAAGCAGTTGAAGGCAATCCACTGGAGTCCTTAAGTGGTTTAACCGGGGTTGATGCTCTCTTTACACCAAAAGTCGATCTCAATAATGCAGGGGAACTTTCTGAGGGGCTCCCTTTACCAAAGCCCCAATCGGGTGGGGTTGGTGGCACGCTGCCCAACCAGAATTTCATTTATGAAACGCGGGCAGAATTCCTTGATGTCGGCAAGTTTTATGGCTCAGCTTATTATTTGAACAGAATTGGCTACAATCCTGATCGGGAGATTTTTTTCTTAGGCGATGCTTATTTCGAAAAGCAGCTGATTGAGAAACAAATGCGTGATCTGGTTGGTCAAGGTTTGGGCAAAGGCTCCTTTATTCCTGGAAGTGATGCCATTGAACAAGTCAAAACCTTGCTGGATGTCGGGGCAGAATATGCAAAAGCCCACAATCTCCCCTTTGGTGAGGCTTTGAGTGAAGAACAATTGGCGTCCCTAGAAGCCCCGATGGTGATTTATGTACGCCAACAGGTCAAGGGCATGGATGTTTATGCACCGGTGCTTTATATCCCTGAAAAAGACAGAGCCTCCTTTGTTTCTGCT
>NZ_JBHIMJ010000018.1:0-1486 GCF_042194035.1 Bartonella sp. OC16QHHD
TATTTTTGCTGGTAATAAACAAGTTTATGGAGTGGCAGCGGGGAGTGCAGAGACTGATGCGGTTAATGTTGCACAGCTGAATGAAGTAAAAAATCAAATAGCAGGAAATGGTCTTGTTAAATGGGATGAAGAACAGAAACTTATCACCATTGGTAAGGAAAAAGATGGTACGAAAATTGATGTTGCAGGTAGTGGGGGAGACCGTAGTATTTCTGGTGTAAAGGCCGCAGAGAGAGACAATGAAGCCGTTAATAAAAAACAACTCGATGGTGAAATTGCAACTATTACTGATACTATTAACAATATTAAGGAGGGTGGTGCTTTTGCAGTTCTCTACGATAAGAATGATGATAGCAGTGTTAATTATAACAGTGTGACTTTAGGTGGCGGTAAGAGTACAGGAGCAGTTGCTCTTTTGAATGTCAAAGATGGAAAAATTGCTAAAGATTCGCATGATGCTATCAATGGTAGCCAGATTAATACAATATCCGGAGATATTGCAAAGTTTTTTGGCGGGGGGACTGTATTTCAAGATGGTTCTTTTTTAGGACCAAGATATAATTTATCTACTGTTTCTGCAGATGGTACTGTAGGACAGAAGGTACATACTGATGTTGACTCAGCATTGACAGGGCTTGATGACAATGTCAAAAATGTAAATAGTCGTTTGACGCATGTTACTAATGAGTTTACTCAGAAAATTGATGGTATTTCTAAAGGTTCTCTATTATGGAGCAATAATGAGCAGGCATTTGTGGCACAGCATGGAGACGGAAAAACCAATAGCAAAATTAAGTTTCTTGCCAATGGAGACATTACTGAAGATTCAACCGATGCAGTAAATGGTTCGCAGCTCTTTGCTACTAATCAGAATGTTAACACTGTTACAAATAATCTGACAACAATTGCTAAAAATATATCAAAGTATTTTGGTGGTGGTGCAGACGTATCTAACGGTAAGGCTCCCACTTACACTATTCAGGGTAAGCCACATAATGATTTTGGATCTGCTTTTAGTACTGTTGATAATTCTATCACGAATATACAAAATCAGATTACGAATGCGACAAAAAATAGCCTTGTTAAGCAGGAGGAAAATGAAGGTACTATCACTGTTGGTAAAGCAACAGGTGGGACTAAAATCAATGTTGCAAACAAATCTGGTGAAAATAGGATAATTTCTGGTGTGAAGGCAGCTGTAAATGGTAATGAAGCTGTTAACAAAGACCAGCTTGATAAAAGTATCGAGAAGATTTCTAATGATATTAATCTTACAAGTGCTGCTGCAGTTCTCTACGATAAAGAAAACGGTACCGTTAATTATGGTAGCGTAACTTTAGGTGGGGTAGATAACCAAGTCCCCGTTGCTCTTCATAATGTTAAAGATGGGAAAATTGCTGAAGATTCGCATGATGCAATCAATGGGAACCAAATTAATAAAATATCTGGAGATATAGCAAATTATTTTGGTGGTGGTGCCTCGTTC
>NZ_JBHIMJ010000053.1:0-1607 GCF_042194035.1 Bartonella sp. OC16QHHD
AGTAAATTGTTTACCTCTTCCGCTAGCGCTTTTGCCTGTGAAGCTACTGTATGGGCTGTTGTTGCCGTTGCTAGGGAACTCTTGATCCCTCCAAGCTCTTGTTTCGTCGTATCGGCTGTTTTTTTGGCTTCTTCTGCTGTCCTTTTCGCTCTATCGGCTACTTCCTTGGCTTTTTCGGCTTCGCTCTTGGCTTGATAGGCTTGTGAATCTGCCGACTCGGCTTTTTTCTTGGCTTCTTCTGAGTACATCCGCGCTAAACTTACGGGGGCTTTAAAATTCTCAACCACTTGGTTGATATCGATAACCCTACTCCTCGCAGACGAGGCTATTTTCTCTGCATTTTCTGCCTGATTGCGCGCTTGCGTCGCATCATGTCTTGCATAACCAGCAGACTCCTTGGCTTCCTTGGCTATTTTTTGTGCCTCTTCCGCTTCTTCTTCTAAAGACGCGGCTTTCTTACCCGCTGTTTCGGCTGCCCTCTGCGCCTCTCCTGCTATATATTTTGCATTACTCGCTATTTCCTTGGCTTTTTCTACTTCATTCTTGGCTTCATACGCTCGTGAATTGGCTGCTTCTGCTATTTTCTTGGCTTCCTCGCCTGCCGTTTCTGCTAAACTTGCTATAGTCTTAGCGTTATCTGCCACTTCCTTCGCGTTGTTAGCTGTACTACTAGCATTATAAGCTATATTTTTCGCAGATTCTGCCTCACTACGAGCTTGCCTCGCATCATTTTCGGCATAAACAGCTTTCTGTTTGGCTTCCTTCGCTGTTTTTTCTGTCTCTTCTAGCTTGTCTTCTAAAGATGATGCTAAAGACGCTGCCTTTTTACCCGCCGCTTCTGCCGCTTTCTGTGCTTGTTCTGCTGTATATTTTGCACTATTAGCTATTTCCTTGGCTTTTTCGGCTTCGCCCTTAGCTTGATAGGATTGTGAATCTGCTAATTCCGCTTTTTTCTTGGCTTCGTCTGCATATGTCCGTGCTAAACTTGCTATAGTCTTAGCGTTATCGGCTACTTCCTTCGCGTTGTTAGCTGTACTCCACCCTTGATGAGCTGTGTTGCCTGAATTTTCCGCTATCTTCTTGGCTTCATCTGCGTACGTACGCGCTAAACTTGCTATAGTCTTAGCGTCACCTGCTACTTCCTGAGCTTTATTGGCATTACTCCATCCTTCATGAGCTGTACTTTTTGCCTTTTCTACCTCACTGCGCGCTTGTGCCGCCTCATGGTTAGCATAACCAGCTGTCTGTTTGGCTTCTTTCGCTATCTTTTCAGCTTCACCCGCTACTGTCTCTACCTGTGATGCCTTCTTTTGTGCACCATCAGCTACCTTCTTTGCCTCGTCCGCTGTCGACTTCGCACTATTGGCTAATTGTTTTAGACCATCCAAAGCACCTTTCGTTTCTTCTGCTACCTTCTCTACTGCTTCCGCTTTACGCTTCGCCTCTTGTGCTATGCCCTTCACCGCTTCTGCATTCACCTGCCCTGCCGTCTCTCCTGAACGCGCCGCAGACTCTGCTACCGCTTTCGCTTCCAAAGCTATTCTAGAGGCTTCTGTTGTGCTCTGTTGGGCTTGCTCCGCTTTCGCTATTGCACTATCTGCTGCACT
>NZ_JBHIMJ010000023.1:0-1666 GCF_042194035.1 Bartonella sp. OC16QHHD
CTTAAGATTGACCCGTGACATAAGCCGCCCATTTCTCCATATAGACACGGCGCTGTTCTAGATAGTCAGTACGACGATAGGCACGCTCTACTTGTCCTCCTACTGTATGACTTAGAATGGTTTCAGCGACCTCATAGGGGGCATCGGTTGTTTCAGCGAGCCAATCGTGTAAACTAGAGCGAAAACCATGGGGGCAAGCTTCAATTTTATTTTTTCTCATATACCAAGCCATCATCGTATGTGAAAGAGGACCGCGACCGGTAGGAGAAAAAAGAAAATCACTTTTAGAAATACAACGAGCTTGTTCAATAATTTTCAGCGCTTCTTTTGATAAGGGGACGCGAAATTCTGTTGTAGTATCACGCTTTCCTTTCATATTTTCAGCAGGAATTGTCCAGACATCATCTTCAATTTGACCTTCACGAATATGACGCAAAGGAAAAGTACGAACTCCTGTCAAAATAAGCAAACGCAAAGCCAGTTGTGTTAGGATTGTTGTTTGGCAAAGTGTTTTATAAAAGGCAGGGACCTCTTTCCAATCCATTGCGGGCATGTTTTGCGTTTTATGACGTTGTTTGCCTAAGAGAGCACGTGCTTTTTCTGTTGCTTGTAAATCAACATCCAATCCTAGTGCAGCCGCATGTTTGAGACATATATTAAGACGATTAAGAGCTCTATTAGCTGTTCCAGCTTTTGTATGCCAGATAGGAGCAAGAGTATTGCGTATCTCAGTTTGGGTAATTTCTGAAACGGGTAAACAGCCTAATTTGGGGAGAATATGAAGACGTAATGGTAAAAACCAATGTCCGTCTTTTCCATCCCCTTTTAATTCAGCTTTACGACTTTCAAAAGCATCTATGGCAATATCTTTTAAGTAATGGAGATTGCTTATTGCTTCACGCTTTTGTTTATTGCGTTCTTTAATAGGGTCACGACCCTCATGCAAAACAGAACGCCATTGATTTGCCAATTCACGCGCTTTTTTTAAAGAAACGTTTCGCAATGCCCCCAAGCCCATTTCACGACGGCGCCCATGAATGGTATAACGGTAAATCCATTGAGCACCTCCATCTTTACGCTTGTGAAGTAACAAGCCGGCACCATCGTTATATTTGCCAGCCCCTAATGTTGCAACAGATCTTGCATTAAGACGGTTCATAAGAGCCATTTTAAGTCCTTTCTTATACAAATTTTATCCACACACTCATCCCACTTGCTATGTGCAAACGAGTGGTTTTGATTGATTCAATATAAACAGATTTGAAATAAGAGAATCTTACGTTATTCGGGTCTTTAACTCAATATGAATAACGCTAGATTATCATTATAAATCAATAGCTTGTCACCAGCTCACAAGCTTACGAAATAAGCCTTCTGTCGACAAATCTGATGCGTTACTTTCTTTCTCTAAATGCTCTTCATCATACATCATTCTGCCATCCATGACGTGCTTTCATAAGTTTCTCTACCGCTATAAGCTGGTCGCTTTTGTATCGTCGGAGGTTCTTCATAAGCCACACACATTAACCCAAAGGCATCCGCACCATGACTGGACCAATCATGCTCAGCGCCTAAACCAATATTACGCTTCTCATCCCATTTCTCATGATACCAATTCAGTGCTTTACGACCCGCTACGGTTGTCTCTTCATTAAACCAAACAGAC
>NZ_JBHIMJ010000030.1:0-1701 GCF_042194035.1 Bartonella sp. OC16QHHD
TTTGGTTGCAAGTTATACGGTAGATACAAGAATAAGCGTTCCTTCTCTTTCGGCGGGGAAGGATTATTATGTTTATTTGGTTTCTGATGGAGGACAGTCTCATAAATTTGTTTTATCAGAAAACTCTACGTATCCAAGGGATTACACAGTGAGTAATTCGCGAAAGATAGGAGGGTTTCATACGCTCTGTGCGGATGTTGGTACGATTTCCGGTCACCCCTTGTCTGGTTATAGGGCAGGGGATATTTTACCCAATTCAGTTTGGTGTCTCAATCACCGCCCGCATAGTTCACCAGAAGGTATGGTTTATGATCCTTTGCAAGATCTTTGGGTTGATATTTATCTTCAATCAGGGACGGGTGAAAATACGAAATCAATGTATCGTACCAATATAACAACAAACCGTAATTATACCGAACATGTAACAGATATGGCGCGTGTTAAAAAATCTTTACTGAGTGATGAAGCGTTTGCTTCTGCTATGTATGGAAGCAATGAAAAGACACATATTGTTGGCAAGAAAGAACCAACCTCTAAGGTTTCAGGTGGATATAAGGATACGGCGAATCGTCGAATGATCTCGCATATCGGTTGTGAGGATGGTTGCGGTTATGTTTGGCAATTTTTATCGGGCACGTTTCCTATACCCATAAGCCGTACGCAAAATACGTTTGAAATGAGAGCATTGTTAGGGGGTGGTAGCTGGAGTAATACAACGGATAATGGGCGTTTTACTCGAGCCGCCATGATCGTCAATGGTGGAAATGAACAAGTTGCGGCGCGTGGATGTAGCCATACGCGTCATTTTGTTTAGGAGGGAGAGATGATAGAATATCCAGAACATTTAAATAGCAAAGAAGATTATCTGAACATGCTTTCTTTTGACAAAGTTGAAACAGTAAGAAGGCTAGGGAATCTTTTAGCAACACGTTTTTATTGGGTTTTTGTTAAAGAGCTTGGAGAGGGAGAAGAGGGGATTGAAGATGACACGCATAAGGTTTGTCTAACAACAACCATGCCGTTTGATTTAAATGGTGATTTTGTAGAAAAGCGTTGTCAGTATGAATTACAGGAAAGCGACTATGCGCCGCTCTTTCAACTTGGCTTTCGTGTTGAAGAAGTCGAGCAGCTGATCAAAGAGCATAGCCAATAGAGATCATAAGAAAACATTTTTATGCCGCCTCACTTTTGTGGGGCTTTTTTTATGGAGCGTCAGATGAGAAAGATATCGAAAGAAGGATTAGAGCTTATCAAACAATGGGAAGGTTTGCGTTTAGAGGCATATAGAGACACGGCATGTGTCTGGACGATTGGTTATGGTCACACCAGCAATGCGGGTCACCCCCTTGTCAAAAAAGGCATGTGTATTAGCCAAAAGCAAGCAGAAGAAATCCTTTGTGAAGACTTAAAGCAATTTGAGAAGACGGTAGAGGAATCGGTGACGGTTTCGTTAACGGATTGCCAATTCGCGGCATTGGTCTCATTTTGCTATAATGTAGGAACAGCTGCTTTTCGCAAGTCAACCTTATTGAAGAAGCTTAATCAAGGGGATTATGAAGCCGTACCCTTAGAATTACAGAAATGGAATAAGGTCGGTGGGAAGCCTCTTGCGGGTTTAGCCAACCGTCGAGCAGCAGAAGCGGGATTATGGGTAAAAGGGGCTTATGTTTCTTCGAATTATCAAAGGGTAGAAACGAAAAC
>NZ_JBHIMJ010000025.1:0-1735 GCF_042194035.1 Bartonella sp. OC16QHHD
TCTTGACCCTTTCACTGGAACGGGGACCTTTATCACAAGGCTTTTACAATCAAAGCTCATAAAACCAGAGGATATGGAATACAAATTCCGTCATGATATCCATGCCAATGAGATTGTTTTACTGGCTTATTACATAGCTGCCATTAATATTGAATCGACTTATCATAGTTTGAAGAAAGGAGAGTATATTCCTTTCAAACATATTGGTTTAACCGATACATTCCGGATGCTTGAAAAACAAGATCTGATGAGAGGTTTACTAGAGAAAAACAGTGAATATTTAGAACTTCAGAAAAACCTCAATATTGAAGTTATCTTCGGCAATCCTCCTTATTCCGTGGGGCAAAAGAGCGAAAACGATAATGCAAAGAATACTTCTTATCCTATTTTAGATAAACGGATCAGTGAAACTTATGCTGCTCAATCGAAAGTAACGAATATACGAGCACTTTATGACAGTTATATCCGTGCTATCCGCTGGGCAAGTGACCGTATAAAAGACCATGGTATTATTGGTTTTGTCACAAACGCAAGCTTTGTTAGTGGGCACTCTATGGATGGTTTACGAAAATGCCTCGTTGAGGAATTTAGCAGCCTTTATATTTTCCATTTACGGGGAAATGCTCGGACTTCTGGAGAACAACGTAAGAAAGAAAGTGGTGGAATTTTTGGTGAAGGATCTCGTGCTCCCATAGCTATCTCTATTCTCGTAAAAAATCCAAATGCACAACAGCGTGGTAAGATATATTTTCGTGATATTGGAGACTATCTCACGAGGCAAGAAAAGCTTACAATAATTGAATCCCTTGAAAGCATTGATGGTATTACACGGAGTAAACAAGGTTGGCAAATAATTACACCGGATAAGCATGGGGATTGGATAAAGCAACGTGATGACAGTTTTAAAAAATTTTTAGCTATAGGTGTTAAAAAAGGACATGATAAAAAGCTCTTTAAAATTTATTCCTGTGGTCTAAAAACAAACCGTGATGCTTGGGCATATAACTCAAGCTATAAGATTTTAGAAAATAATATGCATAATATGATTACTTTCTATAATAGCGAAGTAGAACGTTTTAATGATGCCTATCCACATGCTGATCATAAAATACGTGCAAATGCTGTAAACAATTTCATCAATGCAGATGAGAGCAAGATTAGCTGGAGCCATAATGTTAAACAAGAATTGGTAAGAGGAAAAATTCTTAAATTCGAAGATGCATGCCTCACGCAAAGTTTATATCGCCCTTTTACACGACAGTGGCTTTATTATAATCGTACTTTCAATGAGAGAGTTTACCAAACGCCGCGTATATTCCCAATGGAGAAAGCGGTTGAAAATAAAATCATACAAGTTACAGGCATAGGAGCAATGGTTGGCTTTTCTGCACTTATGACTAAGAATTTGCCTGATTTAGGTGTGATGAATGCTAGTCAATGCTTTCCACGATATTTCTATGAAGATGCTCCGGTTTCAAGAGACAAAAATGAAAAACAATCTCATTTATTTGCGAATTCTACAAAAGAAAGTAAAACAGTTGGTTTACAGAGGCGTGATGCCATTACTGATGAAGGATTAGCCCATTTTCAAGCGGCTTATCCGAATGAAAAAATCACTAAAGATAATTTGTTCTATTACGTCTACGGATTGTTACATTCGGAAGATTATCGTGCTCGTTATGCTGATAACCTCTCTAAAGAATTGCCTCGCATCCCTTGTGTAAAAAGCGCTGAA
>NZ_JBHIMJ010000102.1:0-1889 GCF_042194035.1 Bartonella sp. OC16QHHD
TGGGAGTGCTGTCTCACTGTTAGGCGCGCATCAACATAAAACCGAAGATATCGTGGGGCTTGATGATTTTAGAGCCAAGATTAATCAAGATATGACCAGCTATGGGCGCCTCACAAGCCCAAATGAATGGCAGAATTATAATAAATTTACCAGCAAAGTCACCATGAGTGGTGGCTTAGAACTTTTGGGTAATTCGTCGTTTAGCCTTATTCATAATGGTGAAACGGTGACAAGTTTAAGCACAAATGGAAGTACCTTGAAAGGACCTTTGAGAGTTGATGGTGAAGCTGTTTATACCAAGGTGCAAGTGGATGCTCTTTTGGATGCTTTAATCAAAAAGCGTAAAGAAGAGTACATTGAAATCGTTATGTTGCAGAGTGGTAATATTCCTTGGCCTGATGGGGTGACAGATGACACTGATATTGAAATCATGGCTTGGGGAGGTGGCGGGAGCGGTGGCCAACGTGGAGGAGGAGGTGGTGGTGAATGTATTTCTTTAAAGATTCAAAAACGCCAATTACAGAATAATGATTTAGTGGCTATTGGAAAAGGCGGATATGGAAATGGTGTTAATGGTGGTAATACGCTAGTTGGTTCTATTCTTACAGCACGGGGTGGTAAGGGGAATAACGGTTATATTGGTGGAAATAGTGGTGGTGGAGTTTCAGGTGGTTATGGAACTGCAAGTGGTAGTAATAATAATGGTTATGCGGGAAAAGAACATCCTTGGCATGGAGGCGGAGGAGGTGGTGGTGGCTTTAATGATAGTTGTGGCGGTGATGGAGGGGATAGTACCTATGGTGGAGCAGGTGGAGGTGGGAGTGGTGGGAGTGGTGGTAGTGGTATAGCTAATAATGGAGGTAAGGGAGGAAAAAGCCAGTATGGTGGCAATGGAGGAAGCGGAGCTGAAAAAGGATATGGCGGCGGTGGCGGTGGCGGTTATCGAGATGGTGAAGATGGAACAGTAAATGGTGCTGGACGGGGTGGTGATGGCGCAGTTAAATTAAAGATCTTTGTATAAGCGTTTAAAGGCTTGTATGCTCTTCCGTCTTTAAGTCCCCTTTAAAGCCCTTTAAAAGGGCTTTTTGACTGACAGTGTCAGACTTATGAAAGGGAGCTCTTGTTGTTATGGTCTCTTCATTGATTTGGAGAGCAAAATGGCAATAGAATTTAATCATGGGATTCGCATTGTAGAGGCTGGTGAGGATTCCCGTCCTTTAGCAACATTTGATCAGACCGCCATTGGGGCGGTTGTTACAGCCCCTGATGCTGACAACCAAGTTTTTCCCCTCGACGAGCCCGTGTTGGTCTTCACCCATGAGACAGAAAAAATCCAAAAGCTTGGAACAAGAGGCACAGCTCTTGATGTTATTAATGCTGTGTGCGCACAGGGGATTGAGGCACAAATTATTCTTGTGCGGGTGGAAGAAAAGTCAACCATTGCTGAGACACAAACCGAAATGGTGGGATCCAATACTCACTTGACCGGTGTGCATGCCTTAGCGCATGCGCGGGGGCATTTGGGTGTGGAACCTGGAATTCTCTTAGCACCGGCTTATAGTGCAGGGCGGATTGACAATGGCAAAAACCCCGTGGCAGACGCTTTGGAACAGGTTGCAGAAAAGCTACAAGCGATTGCGGTTTTTGATACGGGTGGTAAAAACACGCAAGAAAGCCTTACCTATCGCGCAGATTTTTCCTCACGCTTTTGTTATTTGATTGACCCCTTTGTACGGGTGGCAAATCGTGAGGGGGGTGTTAGTGTTAAACCCGCAAGTCCTTTTGCAGCAGCCATGTTTATCAAACGTGACAAGCAAAGGGGCGGTGTTTTTTGGTCTCCTTCCAACCAAGATGTGCATGGCATTTTAGGGACAGCACGCCCCATTAGC
>NZ_JBHIMJ010000100.1:0-1948 GCF_042194035.1 Bartonella sp. OC16QHHD
AACTGAGCACTGTAGTGTGTAAATAGATATGTTTATTAAACTGCGTGTATGTAACATAAGAAACAATACACAAACTAAAAAGGAATACCAAAGAGCAATATCTGAGTACCAAAGTACAGTATCCAATGGAAAAGAAAGCTTGTACTTCACGTACTTAGAGATGACAGGTAAAAAAACAGTTTCTTTATAACTATTTGGAAAAATTAAAACGATAAGCGCTAAACTTATTAGTTTTAAGAGTCTGTGCAAATACTGTTGTAAATCACGTGTTAGTTTCACCCAACCTGTTGTATCATCATCTTTATATTTTGGGGTGCTCTGCAATTCAGAAGGAATATTAGAATTGCATAAAATTGCAAAAACCGTTGTGACTATTACCAAAGAAACAGATGCGAATGTCAAAATACTCTGAATAAAGTCAAGATTTTTTTAATTCCTAAAAAACATAAAAATATAAAAGTTATAATGCCAAACAAGGTTCTTAGCTGCTTATTTGTAAATATATTTATTTCCTGTGGAAAAATTATGATCTCAATTTCTTAAATTATTTTCTGATATAAAAATACAATCTATCTTTTATTTTAATAGCAATGTCTTCTATTGCATCCAGTTGCTTTTAATATTTTAGTTAACCTCGTTTATGATTTATCTATAGTTGATGATAGCTTTAAACACAGAGCTCCATAATCCCAAACTCTCGCTTGCATTTTGATACCCAAATCCACCTTTCAAAAAAGCCCATAGCACTGGCAACCCTTTCATAAAGATTAAAGAAAAGCTCTGTTATTTCAAAAATACATGAAAGTGACTCATAACTGCCGCAACATTTTTTGTGCTGATGCTGGCTATTCATGTTTTAAAAAACAAATATTTTGAAATTCGTGTATCCTAAAATCCTTAATTTGTATTAATGGATTTATTTACTTTATAAATTTGATACTATAGAGCCATTTTGGCTTTTAGAAATATATTGTACATTAAAAAAAACTTTTTAATCACTCTTTAAATGCATATCCAATCCAAAAATGATCAGCACTTTTCACTATTTTGCTATTTTTTAGAAATCTATTTTAAACTCTCCTATTATTAGTTCATGAAGAGTTTTGGTTCGTGAAAGAAGATCTTTTTCAATCTCTTCACAATACTTAGAAAAATCTGTTGCTTTTGGAATGATTTTTTTAGACATGCTTTCTACGTTGCTCTGCAAAATGCGTTTTAAGGACTCTTTCAAAATCAATAAGGAAATACCTTTGAGTTCAGTTTGATAAGCTTGAGAAGAGGTGTCATCGTCCATATCTTTTCGCTTGTGGAAGCTACCACAAGAGAACAAGCGAAAAAAGTATTAGAGATATCATCATTTGAAGCTTTTACAGCAATAAACCTGTGAAGCCATAGGCAAGTCTCAAGTGCATTTTCTTCATTCGGTTTTTGTTTTTAATTTTTCATACGACACACTGCTATTTCAGGTTATTTCTTTGGGTTGATTAAGATTTGTAAGGAAAGTTGATTGGCAAGCAGTTAAGGCTGAATTTAAAGACTGGGATTATAAAGCCCAAGGGCTGACAGAAGCCGGTGCGGCTCTCGTGGCCTTGGCTGTCACGGCGGTTACGGGCGGAGCAGCCTCGGGCGCTGCCAGTGCCATTACCGGTGCTTTGGGGCTTGGCTCGAGCACCGCCATGAATGCAGCGATACAGGCAGGTGTCCAAGCACTGATTAACAAAAGCGCTGTGGCTCTTGTCAATAATCGCGGCAATATTGCCGGTGCCTTGCATGAGCTTGGCTCTTCAAAGAATGTTCTCAGCATTGTTTCGTCGATGTTGACAGCAGGCTTAACCAGCCAAATAACGGAAATGGCAGGTGTTGGACAATCTTTGCCAAAAACCGCTCCTTTTGTCGATCGTATCGCCAGTGAAGCGGAAAAGAACCTGATCAAAGCCGCCATTGGCAC
>NZ_JBHIMJ010000046.1:0-1993 GCF_042194035.1 Bartonella sp. OC16QHHD
CTTTTCCTGTTGTTGCCTTCTTAATTGTGCCAACAGGAATGCCTTCATATGGTATCTGATGATGTTCACACCACGCTGTTAGAGTTGCTAGAAAGCCTCCGTAAATATGAGAAGCGTCTGTACCCACATGCCGGCGCACCTCTTCAAAATACACCGCGTCAATTTCATCAACAGATTTCTTTAGTTCAGAAAGCCATTTCTTAAAGCGCAGATAACGCATGCCACCGCCTTCAAAACGGCGTGATTAAAAATCTTCTGTATCGCTTGTGATAAAACCATCCGCACCACGTATCGCCCAGCCTGTCTTAGTCCCTAGATCAAGACATAAAATGGATTGTGCGTTAGTGATCATAATCCCCCCTTAAGGCTCTACGTATTTATATGTGTGCTATGACAGAGCGTTTAGTCATAAATTAAAAAAAATGAACTCACTCAATTCAAAAATACACTGCATGCCTCATCTCGTTACATTCAATGTTTGGACCGATTGTGTTTTTCAAAAATTTTTTGAGAGTTTTCTTTGAAATATTTTGTGTCGCCATGCATCTTTATGGACAATTCTGGTCCTAAAGAATTTTTGGCTATTAAATGGTTGTTTTCATCAAAAGAAAAATTCCAATCAGAATTATTAAAAACGATTGTACAGCCTTCTGGAAAACCTATTTCCTGTATTAAATCTTTCAAAATATAAAAAGTATAATATGATTTTTGCAAAACATTTACATAGCTTTGCTCTTTTTTACGATATAAATAAAAAACTTTACGATAGGCCCACAAACAAAAAACCGTAATTACATTGGTCGTAAAAAGTATAATAATTGCCGCTAAACCATAATCCATCTTTACTTTCTTTCTTCTTTAAGAGTGTGAATGATGCTGTTGATGTTCATTCTTTTCTTCATATTGAGATTGCAACATTTCATTTTGTTCACATGGCTTCATGCAAACAGTGGAACCCTTGACAAAAGAAGGCGTTGCTTTTTCTTGTATTGCAGTAGCAAAATTTTCTTGATACCAATCACTAGGACTTACATAATTATCCGTAATCTTTGCTATTTGCTTTATTATCCTAGGCTGAGGAAATCTCTTCTTATTTATGTAACGCGCTATTGATGTCTGTGTAACACCTATAGAGGCTGCAAACTCAGCGTAAGTAATATTATTCTTCAATAAATATGATTTTAGCTTAAACATTCCTAAATCATACCGTAGTGGTATTTTTAATGCAAGAGATTTTTACCGTATTGGTATTTGAAAGATAAAATTTTTTTTATAGGATAAGAATCATGAATAACTTAAAATTTTTCAGAGAGAAAATGGGCTTAAGCTCTAAAAAGTTAGCTGAATTAGCAGGTACGAGTCAACCACAGATTTTTCGCTTAGAAAATGGTCATCGGAAATTAACAAAAGAATGGGCTATACGTTTAGCACCTCATTTATCCGTTACCCCTAAACAATTGATGTTTTCAGAACAGGAGACAAATAACTTAGATGCACAAATAGAAGATATGCTCGAACATCTAAGTTATGATAACAAAGTTAAACTTCTTGATCTTCTTTCTTCATTTTATCAAGAAAAGAAATAATAAATTTCTTTTTTTCATCCTCTGTTAATTTTTTCCAAAACGCTAATATTTTTTCATCAATCAATAGATTTTTATCCATTATTTCACCCCTTCCAAATATAAAATAAAAAAATAACCATTTTGGTATTGACTTAATATTACCATAATGGTATAGATGTCTCATAAACCACGCACAAACAATCGCCAAGAGGCGTTAGGGAGGAAAAATTATGGATAAGCCAATTCTTATAAATTCTGATGAAATCTTATTAGTTGTCTATGATGATGATCAAAACATTGGTCGGTCGGGACCACTGGATGAAAGCCAAGTTCTAAAAATTATTGACGAGGCAGATGATGCAATCCAAATCTTTCGCATCAATCCTTCTGAGAATAATTGTGAAGATATCTCTGAAGAAATTGCAGAA
>NZ_JBHIMJ010000061.1:0-2441 GCF_042194035.1 Bartonella sp. OC16QHHD
CCCGATCGGGGTAAAAATACCCCCCACAACAGAGGCAATACCAGCCCCAACCACTTCGATCACTGTCCCGATCCAACCAAAGGTACTCACCAATGCTGCACCTGAAACCGCAACCCCTCGAAATGCTGCCATGAGTAAAGTCATCGGGTGAAAAAGACGCAGCGCGCTCCCACCAAGCCCTGCCATCGGCTGCACGGGTGCGCACCACATTGACAAAGCGCCACAATGGGTCACTGGAGGTGGTGTGGTTGCCCCATAAAATACGTCCATTGGCGACAATTTTTCCATGGGCATTTTGGCTAAGCCGTGCTGGAATAAAGGTAGCAATATCGGCTTGGTTAAGGCGATTTGCCTCATGATCGATTTCCCCATCAAAATAGCTAATGGGGCGCGCAGTTCCTAAAATGCCTTTGACATCTTGATTGGAGGGAAACCAAAAAACACCGCCCCTTTGCTTGTCGCGTTTGATAAACATGGCGGCAGCAAAGGGACTTGCCGGTTTAACACTCCAACCACCATCACTATTTGCCACCCAGACAAAGGAATCAATCAGGTAACAAAAATGCAATAATTAAACTTCCCCCTGAAGATATAGCGGAACTCGTAGCAGAGCTTGATAAAAAGTTACAAGAGCTTGTTCAAAACATCAAAGACAGAGAAGAAATAGAGCTTACCTTGCCTCTTTTTAAAATTGCATTTAAAACGTTAAATAGAGGTTGGAAAAGCAATCAAGAACTACACAAATCCAACCTAACTCATTATACAATGGAAAATGAAGGGGCATTTCTCCTTACATTAAGATTTTTAATAACACTTTGTTTTAACATATTATATCTTTTTTTGCTTTTTGGGCTGATTTTGGAGCGAACTTCACAATTTATAGATTTTTTTTCAAAGGGGCTTAAAAGGCGGTCTTCTAGGCTTTCACAGAGTTTTTTTAAATCTTCAAAGCCTTTTCCTA
Source organism: Bartonella sp. OC16QHHD (assembly GCF_042194035.1). Taxonomy (NCBI): domain Bacteria; kingdom Pseudomonadati; phylum Pseudomonadota; class Alphaproteobacteria; order Hyphomicrobiales; family Bartonellaceae; genus Bartonella; species Bartonella sp. OC16QHHD. Next base: position 962 of record NZ_JBHIMJ010000061.1, read on the forward strand.
TTTTCCATTGAATCACAGTTTTTTCTCATTTTCACTCTTTTTTAGATGTCAAAATCCATTTTGACAAAACGCGCATTTAATGGTGAAAATTAGTCATAAAAAATCATAAATTTCCACCTATTCCTACTTAAAAAAACTCCTGTCAAACGACAAACTTTCTTTTTTGTATATCCACAGCAGCATGGATACTGCTATTCTTTATTGCTCATTTCCTCTCTTCTTGTTTCTTTTTTTCTAATATTTTTTCCATTCTTTTTTCTTTTTATAACTCAATAAAGTTTATCTCTAAACAATGCACAATAATAACACTATGATCTAAAATCAAATAAATATAAATAATTTTTAATATTATAAAATAATTTATATTTATTTCATAATGAATAATATTCAAAACATTATGTATTTTTATAAAAAATATTTTTCTACTTTACATAAAAATAAAAACAATCTATTGGTCCCCAAAGTAGAAAACCATTCATTTGATATCCTTCTTGTAAGCGGGGAAGGAATGCGTGGAGCTTATAAGTTAAGGAAAATATCTAAATGTTTAAAAAATCTCTTTTATCCGGCACAGCTGCCGTAGCTATCATGCTGTTTAGCACTCATTTCAGCGCATATGCGACAGTCCTCAGTGCTACAAGTAATGAAGAAGTAAAAGATGTCTCCGACGACGCATCCGAAAAAAACTATGATGCGATTAAGGCAACAAATAGTGGAAAAATCATTGGCAAGGATTTAAAAGTAACCGCTCCTGAATCTGAAAAAACTGGTGTAACATCTACAGATCTTGGTAGCGAAATTACGTTAAAAGGCACAACAACCATTGAAAAAGCTATGGATGGGATCCTAGCAAAAACAGGTGGTAAAATCACCAGCGAAGATTTAAAAATAAAAGGAAACGATAAAGGAACTGGTGTAACAACCACAGATCCTGATAGTACAGTTGAATTAACAGGCACAACAACCATTGAAAAAGTTGCAAACGGGTTTCGGGTAAATAAGGGCAGTAAAGTCACTGCAAAAGATGTAACGATAATCCTTCCTGAAGCTAAAGAAGACAGCATTGGTATACTCGTCGATGGTGCTAATAGCGTGATTGAATTAACGGGTCAAACAACCATTAAAGACATTGCTGGCAGCGGTCTTAGGGCAACAACTGGTGGCAAACTCGTTAGTAAAGATTTAACAATAACGGGCTCTCAGAACGAAAAAAATACCAATAGCACCGGTATAGCAGCCTACTTGCCAAATACTATGATTGAATTAACAGGCAAAACAACCATTGAAAATATGGTAACTGGGCTTTATACAGCAGTTGGTAGCAAAATCGTTAGCGAAAATTTGACAATAACCGGCTCTGAAACTGAAAAAAAGAGTACTGGTGCAAAAGCTGACAACAACAGCGTCATTACATTAAAAGGCACAACAACCATTGAAAAAGTTGCAAACGGCCTTGATATACAAAATGCAGCTACAGTCA
>NZ_JBHIMJ010000004.1:0-2521 GCF_042194035.1 Bartonella sp. OC16QHHD
ATCTTGGCTCTAAAATCATCAAGCCCCACGATATCTTCGGTTTTATGTTGATGCGCGCCTAACAGTGAGACAGCACTCCCAAAGGTGAAGTTATTGTTGCTTGATTTATAGAGAACATAATTATTTGCAGCATCTTTTGCCCCCTCGATATCGCTTAAATCAGCAAATGAGAAGGTTTTATCCGCTGCCATCTTGCCCTTAAGGGCTGCTTCAAGATCTGCGATATCACTTATTGTATGCGTGTGTTTTGAAGGTGCTTTTTCGTCTACCTTTTCCTCAACAGCCAAAAGAGCTTGATCAATTTTGGTCAAGTTTTCCCGCAAGATTGGGAATTCAGAACTGATAAAGCGTCCTTCTTTAGGCAATTCCATGTCGAGTTTTTTGGTTTTTGTCATCTCTCATTTTCCCATTATAATATGCCAGCGCCAAAATCACGCACCATTGACCGTGCCGCCGGTCCACCGGTAAGCGTGAGTTTCAAGCGCGCTTGTTTGGCGCCTTTATCACTGCTGGTAAATTTTCGTTCTGTCCAAAGCGGTTCAGCGAGTTGTTCTGTTTCCTCTAATTTCAAAGGGGTGAAAGCACCATCATCCAGTTGCATCTCGAGTGTAAAGGTTGCACCACCTGGTAAAAAGGTTTTGATATAGCTGGTCAATCTTGCTTTTTCACCAAAGGCAAAAGCACGCGTGACATAGGTAGCTTCCTTATGGATCTTTCCCGCAATCAATTGAACAGGCGCAAACAAGACGGGTGAGAGCTTCTCTGTTCCTTTGAGAATAGCGCGAAGCTTTATCTTTTCACTGATATATTCAGTAAGACTGAGCAATTGAAAGGGCAGGAGTTGATAAATTGTGCCATTGTTTCTTTCAATTTCAAAGATGACAGAACAATCGCTTGAAGGCAATTCAATGGCTGCGCGTATTTGTAAATCAGAGCAGTCCACAAGATCAAAAGTGCCAAGATCAATGGTTTTTTCTGTTTGTGTGTAGCGTGCCGCCAGCACTCGAAAGGCTAAGGCTTCATCTTGATGGGCTGTCCAACTTTGTGCGTTAACAGAAGAAAAGCGTGGACCGGTCACGTAAGGGTGACTCGAGACGTATCTCTGGTGTTCTGCATCAAAATCCCCAAGCTTTGCTAGTGAGACAGAATGATCAGCATCATCGGTTTTAATGACAAAAGCAGTGAGACGGTCATTAGGGACTAACAAAGGGACATCATAGCGTGCCTCTGCCCACCCTAGCTTTGCACCCTTCATAGAATAAAAGCTTTGTGCTTGAATATCGGCGGTCGGATAACCGTTTTCTGTAGTGACCAAATCAATCACCAAATCATGGTTCTCATTACCGATTTTGCAAAGATGAAAGTCAATACCGGTGATTTGCCGTGTTTCATCGGGGGTAAAGACTTGCGCTTGTGGGTCAAATTGCGTCCATATCTTTACTGTTGTGGTGCGCCGCATCACTTTCACATCAATCACGCCTTGACCTGTAAAAAGACCCGTTGCAATGGTTCCACCTTTTCCCCGTGCCACAACATTTTTTGTGCCAGCCGTAATATTTTGTGGAATCGTGAAAGCGCCCTCAAGGGTGCCCTTGCTATCGGCAATAAGGAGACTCTTTGGTAAAACATTCACACCATCAAAGGTAAGACTTTCCAAGATTTCGCTACTGCCAAAGCCTTCAATTTTAAAGTGAAGAGTAATTTGTCTTAAAAAGTCGGTTTGTTCTTGATGTGCATTGACCAAGTCATCACTGATTTCTGTTTTACGAACGCTTCTCCCACGGTTCCATCCCATGTTCAGTTGATTGGTCACGCTTGAGAGCCAATCGGTACGCTGTTCATGCCAAAAGTCTGTCGCGGGTTCAAGGGTTACTGTACCAGGTAAGGTTGCAAAATTTTGATAAGGATTGATTTTTTCGCAAGCCGTTGTCAACTCTTGCGCAATAATCACTTCATTTGTCCAGTCAAGCGTGACAGGCGCTTTTAAAGGAGCAGTATAGAATGTTGGGTCAATGGCAAGCTGTAAAATGCCGTTGCCTACAGCACCTGTTTGTTGAAAGCCTTCATCTCTGTAACTATCATCAAGAAAAGGGTCTGCAAACATGCCCTTTTTGGCAACGGGTTCTTTAGAGTCAACATTGCTTTTAATACGCTCTAATTGCATGAGACGGTCAAGCGAAAGCACCCGTTGAAAATAGCGCCACATCTCATCATAGGGGGCAACACGGGTGCCATCATTGACCACAACCGGCGTTTCAAGCCAATTGTTGGTAATGGTTGCAAGGGACAACACATCATCAGGGACACTGGGTGCCATGGGTTGGTCTACTGAGATACCTTTGATGTAAACCACATTGCCCCCCGTGTTGAGACCGATACGGTCAATGCGGGGCAATTTATAAGTGTAACTGACGATAATATCACCACCCTCCGCACCCCCTGAGACTGTGATTTCCTTTGCTGTTACTTTATCAGCCGTGATTTTTGCGCGATAGCGGTAAGTCACCTTATAGCTGCTCCC
>NZ_JBHIMJ010000068.1:0-2705 GCF_042194035.1 Bartonella sp. OC16QHHD
TCTGTTGCATCACTCCGTGCAACAGGTAATTCTGGAGGAACAACGACCGTTGGCAAAAATTTTATTACCGCTAAAGGAGGAAATGGTGGAGGGGGGGCTTATTATAATACATCAAGGGGAAATACTTATCACTATTCAGGCATTGGTGGAACTGGGGGCATTGGTGGAAATTTTGGTTTAGCAACAGACGCACATCTAGGATTAGCCAAAGGCGGAAATGGTTATGCTGGAACGAGTGGAGTTACGAGTCAAACAAGTGGGAGTGGCGGTGATGCTGGAGGTGATACATCAAGAGGTGGCTCTGGAGGAGTCGGCAAAGGTCACTATAGTTCAGGAAAAGCAGGGCGTGGTTTTGGCGGCGGCGGGGCTGGTGCTCACTCTGATTCTTCTCCAAGTGGTGCTGGAGCTGATGGCGCTGTTCTTATAAGGTTATGGAAAGATTAAATACAAAACCAAAAATAGCGCAAGTCAAATGGATAGCTTTTGTATGAGCAGGCTTATATGTTTTTAAGTCCTTTTAAAGCTCTTTTAAAGCCCTTTAAAAGGGCTTTAACAGGCGTTGAGAATTGCTATGGCAAGGATTTGTTTAAGCGAGAGGATTACCAGACGATGTCCACACTGCTTGCACAATTAAAGGGAAAGTTTGTTCTGTCTCTCAATGATGTGCCAGAGATCCGAAAAACCTTTAGCCAATTTAAACTAAAAGAAGTGAATACATCTTATACATGTGGTTCAAATAATCCAATGCCGGCTCAAGAGCTGATCATCTCAAATTGCGATTTCTAAAACGAGAAATAATACATATTAAAGGGTCTTTAAATGATCTTTGAAGACCTTTTGAAACCCCTTAAAAATCTTTCAAAAAAATAAATTAGTATAAAACCTAAGCTATCAGACTTTCTAGTGGAATATTGAACTGTTGGTGCAAGTTTTTAATCATGCGCAGTGTTAATTTTCTTTTACCACTCAAGATTTCATAAACACGATTTAAATGACCAATCGCAGGAACGAGATCTTTAGCACTTAAGTTCATTTGTTCCATTCTAAATTTAATAGCTTCAATCGGGTGAGGAGGAGAAACAGGATAGTGTTCTGCTTCATACGCTTCAATCAACAACACAAGAACCTCCATTTGATCAAATTCTGGAGTATTCTCTTTAGGTTGATTGTCAAACATTGCAGACACAATTTCTAAAGCTTCTTGATAATCTCTTTCAGTGCGAAGTGGTTTGATATTCATTTCTTAAATTCCTTTAGTTCTACAGTATTAGCATCAATTGCATCATACTGTTTGTGTGTCCCTATAAATTTTATATAAAGCCAACCTGCTAGATAAAAGATTGAAACAACTAAACGATAATCATTTCCTCTAATATTAAAAACAACACGATTATTCTTTAATATGCTTGCATTTTTATACTTCTCTTTAATGTCATGAGGAGAACGCCACTGCGCATTTTTAGCTTCATCTACCCATGCTTTTAACGGTTGTTCAGCATCAGGATATCGAGCCCAAAAAGTTTGAAGTGTGGAGATTTTAACAATTTTCATAAGTTTATCCTGATTTTTATCAATCTTAGTACCATTTTGGGACCAAGTCAAGATATTTATAAAAAGAAAGTGCTTGTTGAAAACAAACCTTTCTCAAGAGCGGCTCTTTACCTCTCATTTTTCCCATTCATTTCATTAGCCAATATTTCAAAGGAGCATAAAGTATGGCAACAGGTTTTCTACACGGTGTTGAAGTCGTTGAAGTTGACGACGGCACCCGCCCCCTTCGCGCGGTTCAGTCTGCCGTTATCGGGATTGTTGGCACAGCACCCGATGCCGATGAACAAGCATTCCCTATCAACACACCGGTTTTGGTAGCAGGCTCTCTTTCACAAGCTGCAAAACTCGATAGAACAGGCAAGCGTCAAGGTACCCTACCCAATGCCCTTGATCTCATTTTCAAGCAAGTGGGCGCCATTGTCGTTGTCGTACGCGTGCAAGAAGGTGACAACGAAAATGCGACTCTCACCAATATTCTAGGGGGTGTAAACGCAAATGGTGCTTATGAAGGCGTCCATGCTTTGATTGGAGCTCAATCCATTGTGGGACAAACACCACGCATTCTCATCGCTCCAGGCTTTACACACAAACGCCCTTCCAGTGTGAATATTGAAGAGAATGAAACGGGTGCAACTGCCAACCCCGTCGCAGCAGAACTCATTGGCATTGCAGAGCGTCTGCGTGCTATTGTGGTGCTTGATGCACCAAACACAACAGATGAAGCAGCCCTTAGCACAGCAAAAGATTTTGATTCAAAACGCGCCATTCTTATTGATCCGTTTGTAAAGGTGAATCGTGATGGAAAAACTATAGAACAGCCATCAAGTGCAGCGGTTGCAGGTGTCATTGCCAAAACAGATTTTACACATGGTTTTTGGCATTCCCCTTCAAACAAAGTGATCAATGGCATTGTTGGTATTGCACGCCCCATTGATTTTTCCATTGGGGACAGATCCAGCCGTGCCAACCTTCTTAACGAACAAAACATCACAACCATTATTCGGGAAAATGGCTATCGCCTCTGGGGCAATCGCACACTCTCAAGCGATACAAAATTTGCTTTTTTATCCGTGGTACGCACCGCAGATATGATCAATGATGCCATTTTGCGCGGACATCTATGGGCTGTCGACCGCAATATCAAAAAAACCTAC
>NZ_JBHIMJ010000011.1:0-3202 GCF_042194035.1 Bartonella sp. OC16QHHD
TATCGCCAATGCCATCAGAGGCAATACCGCGAAGTTGAACGATGCCAAAATGTTAAGTATCTCCACCACTGTTGGCAAAGAATTTGCAACCGGAGTAGAAGGTTTAACCTTTGAGCCACAAGCACAAGTTGCCTATCAACATTTGATGTTTAACACCATTGAAGATGCTGATAATTTTACTGTTGATGTGAACAATCCTTCTCAATGGTTGATCCGTGTTGGTGGACGTTTGACCAAAACCATTTCCACTGAAAACAACCGTCCTATGTCTTTCTATGGAAAAGTAAACTTGATCAAAACTTTCGGTGATGATGGTACCATCCAGATTGGCAGAAACTTTGACCTTTATCCTATGGGACCTGCAATTGAAGGCGGCGTTGGCATCAATGCGCAACTGTCTCACAATTTCTCCCTTCATGGTGATGTAAGCTATCAACAAAAGCTTCAGAAAACTGGTATAAGTGGTGCAAGCTTTTCAGGTGGTATACGCTATCAGTTTTAAATCAAGGCTGTAAATAGCCTATTCATTCTATTCAATTTAACAAAAAGGCAGCACAATATGCTGCCCTTTTTGTAAAAGTCATCCTTTTTCCTTTTAAAGCACCCTTCCCTCTTTATACTTAGTTCTTTACGAAAATCTCCAAGACAAGACACAACAAACGCAACAGAGCACTTCCATCCCCAGTGGATGAAGAGTACTTCCTACTTTGAAAAAAAGAGAAGTCTATTAGAAATAAATTAATACCACTGTATTGAAAGATGAAAAACCACTTTAAGCCCAAATAAGTTAGCTTTTTTACTAGCTTCTTCTACATCCTTTTTTTCCCTCATAATCCCAATTTGCGTCATATAATAATCCCTACCATCACGTAAACACCACTATATCAGTATCTCACAATATTTCTCTGAATAATAATATTCAAAATTATAATTCTTTAAATAAAATCAATTATAAATACATTTTGTATTAGAGATAATTAATATCAATTATTTTTTAATTTTGACAAAAAACCAAAAATGTCTTACCAAATAAAGACAATTACTGAAATTAATAACAACTATCCATTTTCACTTCTTCTTATGAAATTCGCGGGGAAATGAATATTTGGGGGCTCTCATAAGGAGAATACTAGTGTATAAAACATCCCTTTTATCATGCACGGCTACAGCCGCTATCATCCTGTTCAACATCCAGTTCAGTGCACATGCTGAAACCCTCGTAGTTTCTGAGGGAAAACAACAAGAAGTATCCGATAAAACCTACGAAACTATTCACGCAAAAGACGGTGGCAAAATCATTGGAAAACATTTAACCATTGTTACGAATAAAGATATAAACCAAGGCACAAACAAAACCGTCTATGCTGTAACAGCAGAAGGTGCTAACAGTGCGATTGAGTTACTGGACGGCACAACCATTAAAGGCACTGGTTCTGGTATTTTCTTAGGCCTTGAAGCCAAAGACGGTGCTACACTTCAAATGACTAAGGGAACAATTACATATTCTGGAATGGAGTCCTCCTCATCTGGCATTTTATCTAGCACTGGTGCTTCCTTTTCTGACAGTAAGAGTAAAAAAAACAAGCTGGAAGACGTGGTAATATCGAGTGAAAACGATAACAGTTCACTATCCTTAGGAATAAGTGCTAAAAACAGCACAGTCATTTTAAACAATGTAACCGTAACTCAAGCACTAAAAGGCATATTTGCAGATGATCACTCGACAATAACAATCTCTGGAGGATCATTTCGTGCAAAAAATACAGCAATATCTGCTCAAAATGGCAGTATCATTACTTTAAACAACAATGTTACAGTCGCATCATCTAATGGTAATGCACTCCATGCAGATGGTATAGAATCCAAGATCACAATGAAAGGAGGAGCTGTCATAGGAGGAAATTTGAATGGACATGAAGGCGCATTACTTACAGAAAATGGTGGACGTATTGAAATTACGGATGTTACTCTAACAACCGATAACTTGGGAAACGGTGTAAATGCCAATGGCTTTGGAAGCATAATTGAATTAAAAGGCAAAACAAGCATTAAAAAAGTTAGAGATGGACTGAGAGCAGAAAAAGGTGGTAAAATCACCAGCGAAGATTTAACAATAACTGCTTATGAAAACCAAGAATACGGCACTTCTGGTATAATAGCCATTAATCCTAATAGTGAAATTCAATTAAAGGGGCATACAACCTTTGAAAAAGTTTCGTACGGTCTTGGAGCCTATAATGGTGGTAAAATTACCAGCGGAGATTTAATAATAGTCGGTGGTAAAGCAATTAATGACAACCCCAATGAAGCACGATCTGGTGTATGGACAGCAGGCTCTGGGAGTGAAATTCAGTTAACGGGCAAAACAACCATTCAAAATTTTGATGAAGGTCTTTATGCAGAGGATGGAAGTAAAATCATTAGCGGAGATTTAACAATAATCGGTGGTGAGTCCGAAGCAGCAACCGTTGGTGTAAACACTTGGGAGGCTGATAGTATAGTTGAATTAAATGGCAAAACAACCATTCAAAATGTTGATGTTGGTCTCGCTATTGGTAAAGATGGCACAATTAAGATGATTAATGGCGCTATTGATGCTAATTCTAAAAGTCTAGATACCCAATCCGACGCCCTTCAGAATGGGAAGAAAAATAAAATAGAAGCAAAAAAAGTTGCAATGGTTGTAATAAATGGCGGCCATATTGATCTAACGGATGTTTCTGCAAAAGTAGGAATCAGTGGCTTACAGTTCTTGGCTGTCTCTGATATTGATAAAAATGAATCAGATGATCCACAAAAACACCAAAGTAGTGAGATCAATCTAACTAATGCAGAGCTTCATGCTGAAAATGGTACTGGAATTTTTGTTGGAGCTTTTACTAACGATAACATTGAAGATATTCAAGGTTTGTCAATCGGTACAGTCAATCTCAAAAATTCAGAAATCCATGCCGACGTATTATTAGGAGATGGTATTTTCGAAAATCCAAAATCTTGGGGAACCGATAATTATTGGAATGATAAAAAGGTTAAAGCGATCTCCAACGGCACTTTTACATTAAGCGCTGATCAGTCTATCCTAGAGGGCAGAGCAAATATTGCTAAAGATAGAACTGTACGTTTTGATCTAAAAAACAAGACAACATGGACGTTGAAAATCAGCAAACATGAAAAAGATGATGATGGCAATCTGCTTGATATC
>NZ_JBHIMJ010000057.1:0-2500 GCF_042194035.1 Bartonella sp. OC16QHHD
CCCCCCCCGTCTCTTTGAGGCCCCTACCTCTGTTGAGAGAAGTATTTGAGGGCTTAGTGCTCATGTGTTGACAATATAAAAGCAGACGTGCCGTCTTCGTTTCTCTTTCTTCAGATGATGATCCCAAGCCTTCTGGCGATCTCTTAAAATAAAGCCTCACATCATAATCATTTCGCGGTTTCAAAGAAAAACATGCGTTTCAAAGTGCCATGGATTTTAAAAACTATGGATTTATTAAAACTTATGGGTTTTAAAAAAAGGCTTTAAAAGGAAATGACTAAAAAAGAAAGCCACTTAAAAAAGCTTTTCCAGTGATTTAAGATGATACCGGGGAAGGTTTTCCGGTTTATCCCGGAGGGCTTGTAGCTCAGTTGGTTAGAGCGCGCGCTTGATAAGCGTGAGGTCGGAGGTTCAAGTCCTCCCAGGCCCACCAATTTATGCTCGTTTTTTGCTTATCCAAGAGTATGAAGCTTCAGCGTATTAAAAACGCTTCAATCTTTGTTTATTTTTAAAGATTTAATTTTATCATCCAAAGATTATTTGTTAAATTTATCTTATTAAGCTTTCAAAGAGGCTTTTAAAGCCCCTTCAGTGGTACAGATAAATTTAAATGATGCAAATCAAAATAGTACAGGGAATGCAAGTTGATAAATCTTTTTAAGGTTGATTTGAAAGAGCATTATTTAGGGGCCGTAGCTCAGCTGGGAGAGCACCTGCTTTGCAAGCAGGGGGTCGTCGGTTCGATCCCGTCCGGCTCCACCATTTAGGTCATCATCATGTTGTAAGAACACGGTTTAGTAAAAGGTCCAGTGATCTTTTGCTTGTTCTATTGAAATTGTGAAGAGAAGATATATTCAGACATGTTCCTTTTTTAAGGTTCCTTCTGAGATACAAGTTTTTTGTTAAGAAAAATACTTTCTTGGGAAAATGCTTGTTGTAGAAAAAAAGGTTTTGGAAAACAGATTTTAAAAAAGATCTTGAAAGAAAAACCTTTCTTCCGAAGAGGAAATCTTAATTTAGAAAAAGAGACATGTGTCGCAAGGGAATGCTCAAAGCCCTTGCTTATGATTGGAAGCTTAACCGCGCCATTGAATATATCTCGAGAAGCTGGTCTTTTCTGCTGATATTTGGTTTGTTTTGCGCTTTATTTTGCACAAGATAAAGAGAAGCAGACAAACCGTGAATGAATATTGGCAATGAGAACGATCAAGTGTCTTAAGGGCATTTGGTGGATGCCTTGGCATGCACAGGCGATGAAGGACGTGATACGCTGCGATAAGCTACGGGGAGGTGCGAATACCCTTTGATCCGTAGATTTCCGAATGGGGTAACCCACCTTTGATGGCTAGAAAAATTAAGCTGTTTTTGTAAAAGGACAGTTTAGTTTTCTAGTCATCTAATAAAGGTATCTACACCTGAATAAAATAGGGTGTAAGAAGCAAACGCAGGGAACTGAAACATCTAAGTACCTGTAGGAAAGGACATCAAACGAGACTCCGTTAGTAGTGGCGAGCGAACGCGGACCAGGCCAGTGGCTTGAATTAAGAAAAGTAGAAACGACTGGAAAGTCGTACCAAAGTGGGTGATAGTCCCGTATACGTAAATCTGATTTAAGTCCTAGAGTAGGGCGGGACACGTGAAATCCTGTCTGAACATGGGTCGACCACGATCCAAGCCTAAGTACTCGTGCATGACCGATAGCGCACCAGTACCGTGAGGGAAAGGTGAAAAGTACCCCGACAAGGGGAGTGAAATAGTACCTGAAACCGAATGCTTACAAACAGTCGGAGCCCAAGATACGTTCTGGGTGACGGCGTACCTTTTGTATAATGGGTCAGCGACTTAGTCTAACGAGCAAGCTTAAGCCGGTAGGTGTAGGCGTAGCGAAAGCGAGTCTGAATAGGGCGTTCAGTTCGTTGGATTAGACCCGAAACCGAGTGATCTAGCCATGAGCAGGCTGAAGGTAAGGTAACACTTACTGAAGGGCCGAACCCGTATCTGTTGCAATAGATTGGGATGACTTGTGGCTAGGGGTGAAAGGCCAATCAAACTCGGAAATAGCTGGTTCTCCGCGAAATCTATTTAGGTAGAGCGTTAGTCGAATTCTCCAGGGGGTAGAGCACTGGATGGGCTAGGGGTCCTCACCGGATTACCAAACCTAACCAAACTCCGAATACCTGGAAGAACTAACTAGCAGACACACGGCGGGTGCTAACGTCCGTCGTGGAGAGGGAAACAACCCTGACCACCATCTAAGGTCCCCAAGTTATGGCTAAGTGGGAAAGGATGTGAGGATCCCAAAACAACCAGGATGTTGGCTTAGAAGCAGCCACCATTTAAAGAAAGCGTAACAGCTCACTGGTCTAAATAAGGGTCCCTGCGCCGAAAATGTAACGGGGCTAAAGCCATACACCGAAGCTGTGGATTTACTCTTTATTGAGTAAGTGGTAGCGGAGCGTTCCGTAAGCCTGTGAAGGGAGACTCGTGAGAGCTCCTGGAG
>NZ_JBHIMJ010000041.1:0-4631 GCF_042194035.1 Bartonella sp. OC16QHHD
TCTGTTGCATCACTCCGTGCAACAGGTAATTCTGGAGGAACAACGACCGTTGGCAAAAATTTTATTACCGCTAAAGGAGGAGAGTATGGTCGTGCTGGTTATCCTATTTACTCAAATAATCGTATTTCTGGCCGCCATTCAGGCGATGGCGGTGCTGGAGGTACAGGTGGAAACTTTGGTTTAGCAACGGATGACCACCTAGGAATTGCCAAAGGCGGAAATGGTTATGCTGGGACAAGCGGAATCAATGGAAAAACAAGCGGTAATGGCGGTGATGCTGGAGGCGATACATCAAGGGGTGGAGCTGGAGGGATAGGACTAGGTTCCTACAGTTCAGGAAAAGCCGGGCGTGGTTTTGGAGGTGGCGGGGCTGGTGCTCACTCTGATTCTTCTCCAAGTGGTGCTGGAGCTGATGGCGCTGTCCTCATAAGATTGTGGAAAGATTAAATGGTTATAAAAAACCACAAGAGAAAGATGATCAAAACTAAGCTATAATATTACATTCAGAAAGCATTCCAATACGATAGAACGGAACTAACAAGAACTCGTGAAAAGAGGATGTATTTTAGGTTGTTTATGTTTTAGAGCTTGCGCTAAATCATAATTTGCCTGCATAGCTAGCCAAGCACGTGCAGTACTCACACCAGCCATTTCAAGCCTAATAGCGAGATTGGGACTAATAGCGGCTTTCCCATTTAAAACCCTAGAAAATGCTACACGAGACATACCAAGCCGTTCGGCTGTTTCACTAACAGATAAGCCAAGTTCTGCGATTACATCTTCACGCAAGAGTTCACCAGGGTGTGGAGGGTTTTTCATCATTTTTTAGCTCTCCTTATTTAATGATAATCTAGATAATCAACCAATTCGACATCTATACCAACAAAACGGAATATTACACGCCAATTTCCATTTACTGTAATTGACCAATAGCCCTTAAGATCACCTTTTAGAGGATGTAATCGAAAGGACGGATAATTCAAATCATTTGGTGATATAGCTACGTCAAGAGCACCTAGAATACGCCTTAACTTTTGAGTATGAGCAGACTGAATTCCTTTTGTAATGCCAGTATTGTAGAAGGCTTCAAGCCCTTTATGTTTAAATCCCAAAATCATAACATATTGTATCGTGTATAGTTACCAAATACAAGAAAAAATTTCATAAATCCTAATAAAATGCCTTATCATTGATTTAAATAACCAATCGCAGGAACAAGATCTTTAGCGGCCAAGTTCATTTGTTCCATTCTAAATTTAATAGCCTCAATTGGATGAGGAGGAGAAACAGGATAGTGCTCTGCTTCATAAGCTTCAATTAACAAAACAAGAGTTTTCATTCTATCAAATTCTGGAGTATTAACTTCTGGCTGCTTATCAAACATTGCAGACACAATCTCTAAGGCTTCTTGGTAATCTCTCTCTGTACGAATTGGTTTGATATTCATTTCTTAAATTACACAGTATTGATGTTATACTGTTTAGATTGTAATGGTTTTTAAGTTAATTGCAAAGAAGACTATCTATGAATACACGCAATCCTAATCGTTGTCCTACTCATCCAGGAGAAGTTTTGGCAGAAATTATTCCTGAAACTGGTAAAACGAAGACAGAAATCGCACAGATTCTTGGTATATCACGCCAACATCTCTATGATATTCTAAATGCCGAAAAGCCTATATCTCCTTCTCTTTCGGCTTGTCTTGGCAAAATGTTTGGGAATGGAGCTGCCATATGGTTACGCATGCAAGCCAATTATGATGCGTGGCATGCTGAACGTGAAACAGATGTTAGCAAAGTTCCAACACTCCACGCTGTTTAATTGTATCACTCAGTCTCTAGAGACTTTTCCAAGTGGTTTTATTGCTTTAACTTCTTTAATTTTAAGTGCAATTTTACGCACGAAAGCGAGGCTAAAACGCCCTTGTGGTTTTAAATCTTCAAAGTCAAACAAAGATTCGCAAGGAACAACATTAAATTCATCAACACGCACCCAAGATTGCTTTTGCAACCCCGCACGTCTACATTCTATCTCAGGTACTTTTAAGCTATATTGTAAATTAATAGGCTCCTGAGAAGTAATAGGAAACAAAAAAATATGGCTTTCAGTTTTAACCATAACACAGGAAGGACGCGCTTTGCGTCCTGAATGTTCACCTTTTTGCGCTTGTTCGTGCCATAAATAATAATATTGAACAACATCCCCTGCTTTAAACATGTTCGTCGCCATTTAAAATATCATCTAAACCACGATCTAAGTCGTCTAATATATTTTGCGGTGCATCTGCATAAACAAAAGATTGTGCACCAGAACGCGCTTTTATTAATTCATGATATAAATCAACAGGAAGCATAATGATTTTTTCACGCCCTCGCTTTGTCAAAGCTACAGGTGTAGACATAGCCTCGTCTAAAATATCGCCTGCCCCGCGGTTTACATCTGTAAAACTATATTTTTTCATATGCACATCCTATCTTTAATGTATAATACGTATTATACGTACAATATGTATTATGTAAAGATATTTTATGCTGTTAACTACCTCCCCGCCTCAAAGGCGAGGAGATAAAATCATGTTTTTAAACTTAAGCTACTTTTGCAACAGGGCTTACTAAAACTCGTTTGGCTTCTTCAACAAGCGTTTTATAATGTTTGCTCTCTTCTGCTAATGTAAAAGCTTTCACAAGATGCATGTGAAGCGGTCCATAAATATAAACAGCTTTTTCAGTAGGTCCCATTTCGTCCCAGTTGCTTGGAAAATCAAAACGTGTATCACGGTCATTATCAATTAACTGGTTTTTTAAATCATAGAAAGCTTTAACGAGGGCTTTTTTGAATGCACGCACCATATCATTGTTACGCATATAGGTCATGAGTAGAGTGGCTTGTGGTTCATTGAGGATAGCAATTACTCTCTTTTGTCTTCCACCTTTGGTTCCAAAGGGTGCGATTTCAAATCCAACCCTTCCAAATTCTTCAAAGTCTTCAATATTTTGACGTACAAGCTTGATAACCGTAGCGTGGCTATTCCCCACACCCTCTGCAATTTTCAAAGAGGTTGTAACAGCGATACCAGCATTGTTGATTGTTACTAAATTGTTCATGATGAACTCCTTGTTGACTAATGTTTTTGATTGACACTCAATGAAGAATGCCGGGTGCTCAAAAACACGGCAACAAGCCCGTCGTTATGCTTTCCCCTCGAAAGGGTATTTTATGGCATAACCACACCCGACCCCACTATTATATGCGCGTAGCATATAATGAGTCAAAGTCTTTAATGCACAGAAGACTGATTATTTCGGTAACCAATCCGCTTGTTGTTTTAAGGTGTTTTTGAAGCACCTTTGTATGAATCTAACGGTTTTAAAGTTTTTGTCAAGTCGTCCTCAAGAGCGGCTCTTTACCTCTCATTTTTCTCATTCATTTTAATTCACCCCTCATTTAAAGGAGCATAAAGTATGGCAACAGTTTTTTTACACGGTGTTGAAGTCGTTGAAGTTGACGACGGCACCCGTCCCCTTCGCGCAGTACAATCGGCAGTTATTGGGATTGTTGGCACAGCACCCGATGCCGATGAACGAGCCTTTCCTCTTAACACACCCATTTTGGTAACGGGTTCTCTTTCACAAGCCGCTAAACTGGATAAAACGGGTAAGCGTCAAGGCACCTTACCCAATGCCCTTGATCTCATTTTCAAGCAAGTGGGTGCCATTGTTGTCGTCGTCCGTGTGAACGAGGGTGACAATGAAAATGCAACACTCACCAATGTTCTAGGGGGGGTGAACGCAAATGGCGCTTATGAAGGCGTCCATGCTTTGATTGGAGCGCAATCCATTGTGGGACAAACACCACGCATTCTTATTGCCCCAGGTTTTACGCACAAACGCCCTATAAGTCTTAGCAAGATTGATGTGACGAACCAAGGAAGCGGTTACACTCAAGCAACTGTTAAAATTGCTGGCGGTGCAGAAGCAGAAGCAATCCTGAAAGATGGAAAAGTAACTTCTGTTGTCATTAAAGAAAATGGCTTTGATTATCAAACCGCCCCCAATGTAACAATTGAAGGTGATGGAACCGGTGCGACAGCCAAAGCCGATATCAGTGTAACTTCTAATCCTGTAGCGGCAGAACTCATTGGTATTGCAGAGCGTTTGCGCGCCATTGTGGTGCTTGATGCACCCAACACAACAGATGAAGCAGCTCTTAGCACAGCAAAGGATTTTGATTCAAAGCGTGCCATTCTTATTGATCCATTTGTAAAAGTGAATCGTAATGGCAAAATTGTAGAACAGCCAGCAAGTGCAGCAGTTGCAGGTGTCATTGCCAAAACAGATTTTACACATGGTTTTTGGCATTCTCCTTCAAACAAAGTGATCAATGGCATTGTTGGTATTGCACGCCCCATTGATTTTTCCATTGGTGACAGATCAAGCCGTGCCAACCTTCTTAATGAACAAAACATCACAACAATTATCCGCGAAAATGGTTATCGTCTTTGGGGTAATCGCACCCTTTCAAGTGATACAAAGTTTGCTTTCTTATCCGTAGTACGCACCGCAGATATGATCAATGATGCCATTTTGCGCGGACATCTATGGGCTGTCGACCGCAATATCAAAAAAACCTAC
>NZ_JBHIMJ010000026.1:0-5034 GCF_042194035.1 Bartonella sp. OC16QHHD
CCGTAAGGACACTTTCATGCTTTAAAACTTCTACCTCTAAAGCAAATACATAAAAAGCTGCACGCATAGTGCAGCTTTTTTGCAAAATTTTCTTGATTTTTGTATATTTTTCAACACAACAAGAATTTTCGAAATCCACATGGAAGCTTTTATAATCGTGAGAAACAAGCTTCAAAATAAAAGATTTTTTCAATAATTCTATTTTTTATGTTTTTCCTTTAAAAAACTTCTTAAATGAAGTGTTGACTCCATCGATTATATATATGCGTTACAGCATAACAAATATGCGGCTATTGCTCTATTTTTTCCATTTAAGCCAAACAAATTTCGCAGAAAAATATTCCTCTACGATCAACAACTTTTCTCAATGTGTAAACCATATCAATCTTACATCTCATGTAAGAGGAAGCATTATGCGGTTAACATTTCATCCACACACAATATGAGAGAATAAGTTGAATTCTCTGATACAAAGGGAATACTAACCTACCAAATTATCTATTCTCAACAAAGCAACACTCTCACCACTTCAATACCAGTATTTTAGTTTGAGGATACGAATACAATTTGCATTCTAGATTAAATGTATCAAATAAATAATGAACACAAAATCTATGAATAAACAATGGTTTAACTTTACATGCTTCAAACAAAGGACAAAATTCTATAATCATGCGTTATTAAAATTTTTTTTGTAAATATTTTTATACAGATATCAAAAATCGTACCATTGCTTTCAATACAAGAAACCGACATAAAAAATTTCATATTGAGTTACCAAAATAGTCTTTTACAAATTGTGATATTAGAGCAAAAACTTCATTGGCTAATTATATGAAAAAATAAAATAGAAAATGCATTTTAATAAATATAAAAGCAAATTTTTTTATAAAAGAATATGACAAAAACTGATAAATCAACTTATGATCATGTTATTTATGATTCAGATATTGAGTTCAGTTTTGCACAATCGTTTGAAAAAAACGATGAGATTAAAGTTTATGCGAAACTGCCTAAATGGTTTAAAATTGATACACCTCTTGGATCATATACCCCCGATTGGGCTGTATTATTCGAGCAAGATGGGTAAGAAAAACTGTATTTTGTTGTAGAAAGTAAAGGAAGTATTTTCGAAGACATGTTGCGCGATCTGGAAAAAGCAAAAATCCATTGCGGTCGTGAACATTTCAAAGCTTTAGGAGAAAATACCCAATATATTGTTTCTGATAATTATGAAACTTTTATCGATCAAGTAATTCAAAAAGATACCACAACAACTTGAAAAAATGTTTGGGCTATGGAAACAACCCTCCCCTGTTGTTTATAAAATGCAACTTTTTCCTACTCTATAATTTACAAGCTCTTCCTTATAACCGATTTTAATTTTTATTAAACAATCAAGAGATTATCGAATATTTTCCAGAAAGGGCTGCACATTTAAGAAAAGAAAATTATAAACTATTGAGAATACATTTGACACCCAAACAATCATTTAAGCATAAAAATGATCTATCAACAAACATTGGATTTTTAAGTCAATAATTTGATTTATAAAGATTTTAACATTTTTCATGTTAAATAATAAATGCAAATGGAGCAGGCATGCACGTCTCGTGTAGGTTCTGCTTTTGCTCTCATGCAAAGTGAATTGACAGTAAACAGACACCTCGATAAACTCATCAAAATCAGCTTAACTGATGGCTTCATTTTGGAGGAAGAGGAGTTTGTACACAAGAGAAGCATTTGGGGACCATCAGCACTTCCAATCACATTCATCCCAATATCGCAACCAACAAACGCGTATTAATTCTCAAAGCCTGTAATTTATAGAGCGGGACCAATATTTTAAAGAATATCTGTAGGGAGCATGATCATGCAAAAGGTGGATTCCTATACTCAATCAGAAAAGTATGTCATATATACCGTAATTATTTCCAGCATACTTCCTCTGCTGGACGGAAGCATTGTTAATGTCATCCTTCCTAACCTTGCGCATTATTTTTCCGTGGAAGGAAATAATATACAATGGATTGTAACATCCTATTTTCTAGCCACCGTGCCAGGACTACTGATGGCAGCTTTTGTGCAAGGAAAAATAGGTATCAAAAGAACTTGGTTCCTTGCAAGCTTCATTTTTATGCTTGGATCACTGGGGTAGGATTAAGCTATAATTTTCCAACCATTATATCTGCCCGTATCGTTCAAGGTTTTGGGACCGGTCTTTTGCTGCCTCTTAGCCAAACCATCATTGCATTACAATTTGGACAGATACGCATGCAGCAAGCCATGGGCACCATAGCCATACCAACAGTTTTCGCTCCTGCCTTTGGTCCGCTGGTAGGCGCCTCACTTGCTCAGTATGTGTCTTGGCGTTTGTTATTTTTTATCAATATTCCGCTTATTTTATTGGCACTCACCCTTGGAGCAAAACATTTAAAGAGCAACGAATCAACAAAAACAAAATTTAACTTATTTGCATTTTTAGCGTTTTCCATATCGCTTCTTTCATTTTTTTACCTCACAGAAGCCAAAAACATCAATAACCCCAACGCCCTCTTTATCCTAGCACTTATAGCGGTGATATCTCTCATATTATTCATTGTTTCTAATCAGAAAGCAAAAAACAAATTAATCGTCTTTAGCGGATTTCAAAATGCGCGCTACACATTGCTCATGATCATGGGGCTTGTTGCTTCATTTCTTTTTTATAGCTTCCTCGTTTATTTCCCACTAGCCGTTGCCATAGGAGGAAACTATGAAAAGAGCCTTCTCATCATCGGTGCCCTCCTTGCTCTGCAAGGAGTGGGTGCATGGATTGGCAGGAAATTTATTTACCAAAAATGGAAAGAAAAATCTCCCTTTTTCATGATAGGAATTGGTTTGGTGATTTCAAGCTTTGGGTTATTATGCTTCGGCTATAATATAAGCATGGATGGACCTGGATTCTTGCTAAGAGGCATAGGACTTGGCATCGCCACCATTGTCTGCTTTTCCGCCCCCATCCAATATGTCAACAGTTTATACGTCAAAGATACAGCCGTTATCACACGCATATTACAGCAAATAGGTGGTGCCTTAGGGGTATATTCGCTGGCTTTTTGATCCATTCGCTGACAGAAGAATACCTGTCCTTAAACCAAACATATATCGTATTCTTCATATTCTCTATCTCTGCATTTTTACTGTTTTGCCTAGCCCTCCTCTTATCGCGTAAAGAGAAGAATTCCGATTTATGATATGCTTTATTTGAACACCATATCCATAACATTGGCAATGGCATATAAAATCATACAGCATTCACCACTTTTCGAGAAACCAACACACTGATACCGTGACCACAGCCTTCATCATTTTTATGAAAGAACACTAAACCGATAAGCTCCTTAATCTCTAAAATTGATCACCTCCAGTAACGTACGGTGTTTGTAATTTTATGATACCTCTGTGCTTTTAGATCCCTCTAAAAACCTCTTGAAATATGGGATTTTCTGATCAGACCTTTGTAAAGATCCACGAAATTAAGCACGCGTTTCAATGCGGAATAGTCCCATAAATGCGCTAACAGACGCCCTACAGCACCAGCATAGAATATAGAACCCGCCCCCGCGCACGCCCCTATAAATGCTAATCATCTTTTACCACACACCGCGATGTGAAAAATCGCACTGTATTGCAAACTTGATAATGTTATTCACCCCTTTTCAAAGTCATTGAATCACTATGCTTTCATAACCGCAATAGGTTCAAATGAAACTGAAGCGACAAAAACAGCTGGTAAAGCAGCTTCTTCTCTCCATTTCATTGTTAACTATCATAACAAATCTCCCCCGCTTTAATAAAAAAGCCCTCTCTCATTGAGAAAGAAATTTTAAAAACATTGAAAATCATGAAGCACGATGACAGACAGCAAACCATCTCTAAAAAGACTGTTTCTTGATTTTCACAACGTACTCTTAGATTTCTCTAACATTTTCCTGCCTTTAAATTTTCCTTATAAGTTTTACGGACAAAAGAAGCTTTTCAGAACTCTTTTACACATAACTTCATTGCTTCAAGCTCCCTTACAGACACAATAAACGTTTATATTTCCATTTCTACCAAATATACGAGATTTAACAGCGGATATTATGAAAACAGCCTTTTTATAGAAAACAGTAAGCTTAAAGAGATAAAAGAATTTGGTAAACCGATCCCCTGCCCGCTTGTTCTCTCCACCGGTTATGCAAATAAAGAGCCCCATCTACTTTTTCTGACAAGCAAAGAACACACACAACATTTAGTAACATGCCATTGTTGAAATTCTTGTCACAAAACCTTCCTTTCAGGGATTATGCGCATTGCCTGCTTCCTTCTCTCCAATAAACAATCTGCCAATAAAGAATGCTATTGCAGTTACGATAATACAAAATTATACTTCTGTTCTCATTCTATATTTTTCGAATTATCACACATTATCCACCCCCTTCACTGCTATAACAATGAAAGGAAAAAATTAAAACACAATATAGTATTTCTTTTTCACAAATCTTATATAAACCACAAAATTGTTGCCCGACCTTCTATACAAGGTCAGGCAATAAAATTATATTCTAAAAACCACTCCACACACCACTTTTTGATATTATAAAGCCATAAAATGCAATTATCGTCTCCGCAAAAAATATCTCAGAAAAACAAAATCCCTCCTGTAATCATTGGACTACTTCCTCCAATGTTTGCGTACCATTATACGTGTAAGGAGTTAAATAACTTGTTTATTGCATCATTTGCTCCTTCTGAGATTCCAGAAGGTACAAAATCCGAAAAAGTTAAAGCATGGCTACGTGCAATCAATGTGGAATGCGAAGAACCGCTTGAAGTCCTTGGTAACTTGCTTGGGGATTTTTTAGAAAAAGAATATTATGACCCAGACCCAAGCGGATTAAATCCATCATTATATGAAAAAATTTTACAGTTACAAAAAGTTAGCGGATTGTTTTGAGGATTTGGCTATACAGGCTACACATAAGACAAAAGAAGAGATGACATAAGAGC
>NZ_JBHIMJ010000074.1:0-5238 GCF_042194035.1 Bartonella sp. OC16QHHD
AAGTCTTTTAATTGTATAACATTCACTGCATCTGCATCTTCACTACCAGCCGCTACACCTGTAATTTGTCGTGTTTTGCCACCATCAACATCACCAACACTAACAGCACCTGACGTAGATTTCCAATAAGATACCTCATTTTTTGCAGGTCCCTGCAGCATAGAAGTATAACCCGGAACACCAGCAGCCCTATTGGCTACAGAATTGCTTCCTATAGCAACACCCCCTACTACCTTCACTTGCGATTTAAAGCCTAAAGCTGTACCGCTGTCCACCTCCACCCGTACAAAACGACCAACAGCAACCGCATCATTCTTTAGTGCCACTATATCTGCACCAACAGCAACGGATCCACCTCTATGGATCTCAGATTTAGAACCTATGATAACAGATGCCGCTAGCTTTTTATCTCCTTCAGCTAATACCGCCTTCGCTTTATAACCAATAACAACACTGTCCACGGTTTTCGCATCAATATCTTCACCAAAGATGACATTACTTCCCGATACATCACGTTGCATTCCCTCTGTTGAACCACTCCGTAAGATATTAGACACATTAATAATATCTGTATTTTCATCATCCTGTGCAAGCTGTTGGTTTAAAGAGCTATCAACCACAAATGACCGTGGACTGACGAGAGACTTTTTATATTGCCCTCCTGCATCTAGGGTTCTTGCCAATACATTTTTGCTATCCGCCATCAAAACATTCACGACAGGACTATAATCACTTACACCAGAGAGGGTTTTAGTTAAAAAATTTGCATAGTCATCGACAGCATTAATCTTTTCTAATCCCGCTTGATTGAGTGCTGTTAAATAATTGTCTTTTGAAACAGAAGAAGTATTCAAACCAGCAACAGAGATAATGCTTTGCGGATAAGAGACACCAGCACTGTTAACACCTTCGAGAAAGGTGTTTCTAAAATCAGGATTTGCTGAAAAAACAGGTGTAACATTCGATAAAAATGTAGCCGCTGTAGCCAATGAAAGAACTTTAACAAAAGAAAAACGAGAAAATTTTAAATCGCTCCCTACTAATTTTGTATATAATTTTTTCATAATGAACTCCCCAATGAAAAAATAACTATAACCACAAAAAAACACATTTAAACGCTACAAAGTTCTCTGAAATTGGTTTTTCTAAATATATTCAAAAGCTTAAGGACTGATTGAAAAGATAGAGAAGTTGATGTTTTGTAGTTAACGTGCTTTGTTCTCTTACCTTTCCTAAAAAGGTAAGTTTTCTTGTGGTGGTTGGTTTTTTTAATCTTTAAACCTGTTGGTTGTTTTTTGCAAGGGGTAGAATTGGTTTAGTATATTGTTTTTATAACTTCCTCCAGTAAAATTGAAATACATTTAAATATATACCTTTGTATTACTAGAAAGTTTTTTAATAGATTTTTAGAGAGTGGAAGATTTTTTAGATTTAAAAGTTAAAGCAGAAAATAATGGACTTATAATTTATGAAAAAACTCATTATCTTATTTTGAAATAAGAAGTTCATTTTGTTGAAATCGTCCGGTTTTTCTGTTTTTTAAACCTGTATTTATCGTTATAGCGCTTATCAATTTATATATATATGTATTTTTACATACGTAACAACAATTCACCCCTGCCTCATGAGACAGGGGTGAAAGGAATTTTTTATGTATTTTGTTTATTATCAATTCAATGTCATATTGAATCCCGCACCTACACCCCAGTGACCTCCAGAAGTTGTTGCGGATATGTTAGAGCGGTATTTTCCATTTTCTGAGGTGTAACCTGCACCAAAGGCAAATGCAGACTGACTACGCCATAAACCAGTACCAAATCCAACGCTTAATTTTCCAGGTGTATCATTGTAGCGTAAGTTAGACACCGCAAGACCAATAGCCGCTGCTTGTCTTGCCTCTTTTTTCACACTCTCAATACTATAGTTTAAAACATCAAACTTCATATCTGTATATTGCTTAGCCCGATCAACAGCATCATCAATCGCATCAATCACAATATTATTAACCCGTTGATCTGTATACTGCTTGGATTCATCAAGAATAATCTTCATCTGTTCTTTAGTATAATCATGAAGTTGACCACCATTTACAGCCTCTTTCGAACCTTTTTCAATTTTACCATCAGCTACATTATCAATCAGAACAGGTTCACTGGCATCCCCCCCCGCTAATGTGATTTTATTGGTTTTTTTGCCGTTTTCATCTCTATCATAACGAACAGCACCCTCTTCAATGTCGTCAACTCTATTATTGATGTTATCAACTTTGGCATCAATATTGAGAACGGTATCACCAATATCAGCAATCGTATTGGAAATGTTATCAACTCTGTTGGTAAGATGCTTAACATCTTTTTCAACACCAGTAATACGTTCATTGGTTTCCCAAAGTTGTCCACCATTAACCGCATCTTTCGAACCTTTTTCAACTTTACCATCAGCTACATTGATAATTTTATTCGGCTTTCCATCGCGACCGGCATCATAGGCTTTTTCTTTATCATTCCACTTTAAAACATCTGAATCGACCTTGTTGATAACATCATTAATACGGTTATTTATGTTTACCATACCGCCATTAACACCACCAATCGCCTCAGCAACATTATGGTGCTCTTTCTCAACAGTCGTACCATCAGCATTGACTTGAACAATCTTAAAAGTAGGATCTGTCCATTTGCCATTCTCATATTTGGCACCGCCACCGAAATAATTCGCAAGTTGGTTATTCATGGAATAAAGTTGGTTGCCCGTAATGGCATCTGTTGAACCTTGAGCAATCTCACCATCTAAAAGATACTTCAATTTGCTGTTTGTTTTCTGCCCATCTTTTTCATGACGTGCAACAAATGCTTCTTCTTCATCATCCCACAGTAAAGCATCTTTAGAGAAATTTTCAATTTTCTGATTAAACTCATTGGATACATTCGTTAAGCGTTGATTCACATCTTGAACATTATTATCAAGACCTGTTAAAGCATCACCAACATTGTAAAAATTAGCCTTCCCTACTTCACCACCTACAATAGCGGATAAAGTATATTTCAGCCCTTCAAAAGCACCGTTAATGAACTTTGCACCACCGCCAAAAAACTTTGCAATATCTGCTGATATTTTATTAATCTGACTACCATTGATTGCATCGTTGGAATTTTCAGAAATGCTACCATCTTTCACGTTACGAAGAGCCACTGGTCCGTTGTTCTTATCGCCGCCCAAAGTTACACTACCATAATTAACACTATTATCGTCATTCTTATCATAGAGAACCGCAGCAGCAGTTACTGTCTCAATATCTTTCGTAATATCCTTTATGCTTTTATCAAGTTGGTCTTTGTTAACAGCTTCATCCCCCTTCTCTGCTGCCTTAACACCAGAAATGGAACGTGCTACCTTAGCATATCCTGCAATATTGATTTCAGTACCAGCTGTTTTCGCACCAATGGTAATAATACCCGATGCACCTCCTTCTTGCTGAACTAAACTATTTTTTTCCAAATCAGAAATTTTATTATCAATCTTATTGATAGAAACATTCACACCAGTAAATGCATCTGTAACATTATTATATGCCTTATCCTGAATAAGGAAAGATGGTTCTATACCATTCAATACATCTGTACTACCACCAAAATATTTCGATGTATTTTGAGCAACCTTGAAGAACTGTGAACCATTTACTGCTTCTTTTGATGCTTGAGAGATTTCTCCATCTTTTATACCGGAAAGTGTTCTCTCTTGATTATCTTTATTTGCAATACTTATTTTTGTACCATCGGTTTCTTTACCAACAGTAATAAGACCGTCTTCTCCCTCCTGCTTCACAAGGCTATTTTTTGTTATATCAGAGATTTGATTGTGAATATTTGTGAAAGTATTGTTCACACCTTCAAAAGCATCAGCAACGTTTTGATAAGGCTTCTTAGAGACAGCACCATTATCGCCGATATGATAAACTCGGAAAGTAGGAGAATGCCATTCTCCATTTTTATCATATCCTGCTCCACCACCAAAATATTTAGCAACATCATTAAACCCACTGATCAAATTTTGATTAACAATCCTGATATTTGTATCAAGCCCTGACAAAGCCGATCCAACATCATTATGTTCTTTCTGTTTTACTGTACCATCTGCTTCAATAGTAGTTAAATTATATCTCGGTTTTCTAAAGACTCCATTCTCGAATGAGGTCCCACCACCAAAAAATTCAGCAACATTTTGGGATATTTTATTAATCTGGCTACCATTAATTGCATCATGCGATTGATCGGAAATCTCTCCATCTTTGACGTTATGAAGAGCAACTTGCCCGTTAACCTTATTATCTCCTAAAGTTACACTCTCATAATTGACAGTGCTATCATCATTTTTATCGTAAAAAACCGCAGAGGCACTTATATTCTCAATATTGTTGTTAATCTTTCCTATGCTTTCATCGAGTTGTTTTTTATTAACTGCTTCATCATCGTTCTCTGCAGCTTTCACGCCCGCGATAGTCCGAGCTCCTCCACTGCCTGTAATATCAATTTTCGTTCCACCTTTTTCCTTACCAATGGTGATATCCCCTTCATTTTCCTCTTGCTTGACAAGGCTATTTTTTGTCGCATTCGTAATCTGATTAGAAATCTCCGTGATAGAATTATTGACAGAACTAAAAGCAGAACTAACATCATTATGTGTAGTGCCCTGAATCGTATAGGTTGGCGCTTTACCGTTAGCTATATCTGTATCACCACCAAAATACTTCGATATATTTGTACTTATACCGTCAAAGCCATTACCCAACTTACTAATCTTTTGGTTAGTTTCATAGAGCTGCGAACCATTTACTGCATCCGTTGAATCTTCAGAAATGTCTCCATTCAAAAGAGAGGTAAGCTTGCTGTTTGTCTTCTGTCCTTCTCCGTGGAGAGCAACAAATGCCTGCTCATCATTACTCCACAACAAAGCGTCCCCTTTGACTTCTTGTGTAATATTCGTGATTTTTTCATTGACATCTTTTACTACATTCGTCAGATGCGTATTCACACTCTTCACATTTGCATCAAGACCACTCAAAGCTGAGCCAACGTCATGATAATTGGCTTTTGCCACCTGACCATCTTCAACAATAACAGATAAACTATAGTTTGGTCCTTTAAAAGCACCATTTTCGAACGAGGCACCACCACCAAAATAATTTGCTATATCTCCAGATATTTTATTAATTTGGTTCCCATTGATTGCATCATGCGA
>NZ_JBHIMJ010000063.1:0-5255 GCF_042194035.1 Bartonella sp. OC16QHHD
TTATCTATCTTCCTCATCCATATGGATGACGCCTTCGCCTTCGTCGCATGCGTTTGGTGGTGCGTTTGGATCAAGGGTATCATCCTTGTCTGGTGTTGTGTTTGCAACGTTTTCAGCCGCATCTTCTTGCGCTTTATCAAAAAGTTCGCACTCTATTTTTGTGGTGTAACCACCTGTTTTATCAAGCTTGTGTTTAACGCTTTTGATGCGCCATTCTGCTGGAATATAGGGGCGGAAAGGGGGCTCTTGAACAAGCTTTGCTTCCGCTTGTACAAAGGGATCACCACCAATATCACATGAGAAAGAAGATTTGCCACGAGATGATTTGTTGCTATAAGCCGCAATGGCTGCAACAGCTTCTGATTGATTGTGGTAGGTATATTTGAGTTCATGAAACGGTGCTTTACCAACTTTGACTTCTTTTTTTTCACCAGTGCGAATATCATGATAGCTTGCGATAACACCGCCTTTCTTCTCTTTGTCTTCTTCTTTTTTCTCAGATTCTTTTTCTGCTTTTTCCGATTCAGATGATGATGGTGCTGCTTGATCACTGTCATCCATATGGATAAAGTTTTCATCATCATCAATCTCTTCTGGTTCTCGTGCATCAGCAGCGGCTTTTTGGTCGTCCCCCACATCTGTTTCTAAGCCATTGGCTGCACCTGCTTCATCTCGTGCGCTGTATTTAAAATCCCAAGAGGTACAATGTTTCTCATGAATAACAACAATAGGGAGTGTTTCACCGGTGATGGCTTTGCCTTCACCCCGTTTGGCGAGCACAAGTTTGCCATCAACGGGCTTTGCTACGGCATCATATTCTTCTGCAAGGCGTGTGGCAAAAGCCATATCGCTTTCAGAAGTTTGGTCAATGTGACGCACAACAATTTTAGCAAGAGAAGGATCAACCTTTGGCGTATAGCCATTACGCTCTGCTATCTCTTGAACAATACTACCAAGGGTTTTTTGGTGATAGGATTGGCTTTTTGGGGTTCTGTAAGACGTGTTCATGGAGGCGGCGCGCCCTGTCACACTTAAGCTTTGTGGTGGGCTGCTCACAGAGATTTCGTCTATCAGATAGGCTCCCATATCGCGGTTTTTGCCGCCTTCATAGCCAAGAGTTACAGAAATGACTGTCCCGATAAGAGGAATATCAAGAAAGCCGTTATCACTGTCACGCGCACGGTCATCAAGCTCTATAGTGATACGATCACTTTTGTTTTCTGCTTCATCGGTAATTTCAATCGACAAAACATAGTCCATCAGCGTTCTTGTGATGTCCTCTCCATTTGCCAGAACCATGCAAAAAGGTTTCATGATTTGCTACCCCAAATTCTAATCACCGGTGTGGCTTTAGGATAGGGGAGGGTTGGCAAAACGATTGTGATGCCTGCTTTTAAGATGGGTCCATAGTCTGCAAGACCAAAGTTTGCTGCATAAACGCGTTCAACAGCAAGGGCTTGTTGACCTTTGGTATAGTATTTCCAGCAAATGGCATCAACCATATCACCATCTTTGGTCATATAAAGATCACTCATAGGTCTTCACCATATTCTCTCAACTTTATTGTAAATTCTTGTTTTTTGGGGATGCCATTATGATGAAAAATGCTTTGTTTTTCCTCTACAGAAAGAATGACAAACTTACCTAAGATTTTGCCTTGACCAGTCACAAGAATGTGAGGTCCTTCATGTGCCATTTGCCGTAAATATTCGAGCTGTCTGTGACCACCTTTGAAATCTGGATAAATCACACCAGTTAAAGAAAATTCCGCATTTGCAACGGCAGGCAATTGAAGAGCTGCTTTGCGCCCCAATCGTCCTTGCTCTACCCATGGAACCCCATAAGACATATCAAGTGTTTGATAAGCTGCTGTTTCAATCGAAAAAATAAAACCACCCAAAGCTAACATCATGGTATTTAATCCGAAAGGCTAGAGGCTATGGCTAAACGTTGCTGTTTTGCATAGCGTTCAAGTGCTTGATTGACAGCGTCTCTGATTTCGTCCTTGAGACCATTGGGGACGGAAATATTGAGATTTGTAATGGTTACACGGGCGTCTACTTCAACGGGTTTATGAACCGTAATGGGCTTTGGAGCTTTAAAAGCACCTACTTTATTTGTTGCCTGCATTTGTCCTGTTTCAACGACACTTGTATTAAAACCACTCTTGCGTTTTTCAGGCGGGGTATTTGTAACCACTACTGTATCAACCATTTTTTTTGCACGTGCATTGGTTTCTTCGGTAAAGGTTTTAATGGTCTGCGTTGAAGTCTTGTCTATTGAAACATTAAAGCCTAGCTTTTCTTTCATCCAGTTTGGCATCCAACTGGTTAATTTACTCATCATGCCGCTGAGCCAATCAGACAGAGCATTCCATTTGCTTTTGATGCCGTCCCAAAGCCCATTAATAAGATTGGAGCCTACTTCCATTAAATCGACACCAAACAGCCATTCAATGAGTTCATTGATTTTTTTCGAAATCCAAGAGAGTGGTGAAAAGTTTTTAAAGAACGTCAAGAGGTTATTGAAAACATTACTACATAAGCTCGCAAAAGAATCCCATAGCTTGCTTATAAAGCTTATGACTGTGTCCCAATTTTTGTAGAGCAGATATCCGGCAGCAACAAGAGCTGCAATGCCGCCAATAATCCAGCCAATAGGTGTGGTCATGATAGCAACACCAAGCGATATAAAAGCAGAACCAACGGCGGTTATTGCTGGGATAAGTGACGCTACAAGAGATACCGCAAGACCAGCAACTGCAGAAGCTGCCGGTACCATTGCTGCAATGAATGCCCCAGTAAGAACTGCTCCAACCGCGGCTAAAGATGCTGCTACCCAACCATTGAGTTTGTCCCAATATTGATAGAGGACAAAGAGCGCTGCAATGCCACCCATTAACCAACCGATAGGTGTCGTCATAATTGTGATACCAAGGCTAACAAACGCTACTCCTGCTGCGGCTAATGCGGCAATGAGTGGACCAAAAATGAAGGAACCAAGAGCTACAAGCCCCACCTTAAAGAGGGTTATTTCACCAATCAACGGCTCCATCCATTGGAACCAGCCTTTAATCCTCTCTGTGAGATCACTGATGCTTTTTCTTAAATCAGAGGTAGGATTAAGCAAATCATTAAGGACTTTTTTTAAGGTTTTTGCCCAGCTCGCAACAGTTGTTTGAATGAGGTCGCGGTTTTCATCAATCAATTTTGAAAAACCGTCAATCATATCATTAATCACGGGCATGAAACGCGCGCCAATAAAGCTCGCGATACCGCCTATTTTTTTCTTAAAAGCACCAAGCTTATCACTCAAATCCGCTGCATAGCGTGCGACATCGGCACCTATCAGCCATTTTCCTTTCCGCGCTTTTGCAAACAGTTCTTTGATAGGTGCCATCCCTTGCGCAAGCATGGTCGCCATTTCTTTACCATCGCCCCCAAACAGCAGAGCGGCAATATGCTGTCTTTGTGCTTGATTTTTCATCTTACTCATCTTGTCGGTAATTTCTTCTAACAAGACAGAAGTGGATTTGAGTTTTCCAGAAGTGTTTTTGACAGAAATGCCAAGTGCTTCAAAGCCCATCATGCCTCTTTTTTGTCCAGCATAGGCTTGTGCCGAACGCCTATTTAAAACCGCTAAGGATTGTTGAAAAAGTTCGGCAGAAGTGCCTGAATTATCGGCTGCATCACCCCATAATTGAAGTGCCGTAACACTCATATTTAAGTGGTGTGATGCGTGATAAAGACTATCTCCCAGATGCATGGTTTTCATGGTGAGGGCGGTCACACTTGCCACAAGACCACCACCGGCAAGCCCTAAAGCACCGGTAAAGACCGAAGCACGATTTGCGGCTACACCAAGAGCATTTTGAACGCCATGGAGGCTTTTTGTCATGTTTTTGACAGCAGCAGAAAAGCGCGGAATACCCAAACTATGTGATAATTTTTTTGAAAGTGTATCGAATTTCTTTTGTACACGTTTAAGAGGCGCGGTGAGTTCGTCTTCAAGAGACAATTTCACCTTTGCATCGGCGACTTTTTCACTCATTTTGTCTTATACCTTTCTGCTGCTTGTTTTCGCCAGAATATGAGTTCTTGTGGTTCCATTTCCATCATGTCTGAAAGGGACCAATAGAACACAATGGTAATATCGGCTATGAGTTTAGCGGCGGTTTCCCAGTCGAGGTATCCCGCCGTTTGATAAAAGACTCCAAGATCTCTCCAATGCTTGCCAAATCATTGATGTCGAGTTCGCTGATAACCTCATGCGGCCATTCAGAAAGGCGTGCGATCATAGCGATTGTCTGCTCTATACCTTCTTTTTTGTCGATTGCTTGCAAATCTTTTGTTTTGGGGCGCCGTAAAGTAATTGTGGTGTGCTCTTTTCCTTCAAAAGTAACAGGTATCAATAATTTATGTGTAATGCTTGTTTGGACTGTCATTTTTATAATCCTATATTTTCTCTATGTTCTGCGAGTTGATTGACGCCATTGAATTTTCTCACCAAGTTGAGGACATCTATCTCAACGATTTCAACGTCCTTCTGGACATATTTGAAATACTGCAATGTGAATGTTGCTGTAGAAGTTGCTTTGCTGCCCGGTTGCCATTCTGCCATTTCAAAGCCTTTGCAAAGTCCTCTCATGGTAATAATGACACCTTCTGCGGGGATGCCTTGAGCTTGCATTGAACTGCGCAATGAGATGTTGACATCCGTGCGCCCTAAGAGTGCCATTAACTCTGGAGAGCAATCAGAAATGGTCATGCTAAGTGTGAGGGTTTCAAGACCAAGGTCAACTTCAATGGAGCTATCCATGCCACCGCCGCGATAACTTTCAACGACCAAGTTCAAATTCGGTAATGTTACGCTTTCACATTTTGCTTGATAGGGAATACCGTCGACAAAAATGTTAAAATATTTCAAAACTCTTGGTAAAACGGGGATAGCCATTAAAAAATCTCCTCTAAATAATCATTCACAATGCGTGAACGGAATGTGATGTGTTCTGCTGGTGTTGTTGGTGTGAATTCGACATTGAAATAGATTCTGCCGCCTTCAATAGCGCTTGCTGTATTCAACTCTAGATCAGGCGTACAGCGCCCACCAAGAATGGCGCCTTGTGCTTTCAAATCACGCAAATAGGCATTGACGCTTTCACTGACGTCACTCATGTAGGTTTTTTTGATATTGCGGTCGACAGCCCATAGATGTCCGCGCAAAATGGCATCATTGATCATATCTGCGGTGCGTAC
>NZ_JBHIMJ010000032.1:0-5426 GCF_042194035.1 Bartonella sp. OC16QHHD
TATGGTGAGGCACATTATATTAAAGGGCGTAAAACAAAACAGTCCCTTCAGGGTATTTTAGGTGTACGCTATAGTTTCTAATTATATGGTTATTTTTTAGTTATCTTTAAATGTATGATTAGTTTTTTTAAGTTTTTAATGCAGCATCAGAGAACAATTTTTCAGAGCACGCAGCTTCGTTGTTCATGATAAACTGTATTCCCTTATATACTTGATTATGCATTACTTTTTTTTGATAAGAAAATTCTGAGGAAATGCTAAAGAAGCACTATAAAAACGCCCTTATATTCTTGATCAAAAAAGTATTTAAAAACTATAAAGAACGGTTTTTTATGAGATAAGGGGGATTTTTAAGAAGGATTATTGCAATCTAAGGTTGAAAATATGTTTTGTAGAGCTAATTACGTTCAGTGTCTATGCAGGCGTGAAAGGGGGGAGGATATGGCTCTACAATATAAATGGAAACGACATTGTTGGATACTCATGTTGAGCAGCTGTTTTGTGCAGGCTGCTGCTGCAAATGAGAGGGGGATACCGCTTTTTTGTCAATCTTCAAGTTATGAAAATGGCAAAATATTTCAGGATCAATACAATGAGGATATGAAAACGGGAAGATGCATACTTGGAGCATCTAATGATGTTATTATAAGGGCGCGTAATGAATTAGACTTTTTAAAAAAGCCTAGCGATTTTACTGAGGATAAGGGCGCTAGAGTGTTTGTGAGTCAACAGGAGCTTGACAGCAGTCATCGTGAAAATGTTGAAAATAATGTACAAGAACACAATACTAAAATTCTTAAAAAACCTGAACTTATTTCCATTAAAGATGGGGCACTGTTAGAAAATTATATCCTTGATAATGAAGGTAAAGCATACATTTCAAATGATGGTGAAATTGATAGCCCAGGGCGATCCATTAATAACACAGTAAGGAATGGTGCAGAGCTTTATGTGTATGCAGGAGGACTCAGTGAGGATAGTAAAATTGAACATGGCGGAATTGAAAATGTTGAGGCTTTAAAGGGAAAACAAGGCTTTTCGAAAAATGCTGTCGTTAAAGAAGGTGGACAACAAAGTGTTGGAAATGGAGGAAAAGTAGAGGGGACTAAAATTTATGGTGGTGAGCAACTTGTTTTCGGGGAGGGGGATGTTGGAGGAGAGGTTAAAGGGAGTAGTGCTTCTCATACTATCATTTATGGTCAAGATGAAACACTAGGCCAACAAAAAGTATATGATGGCGGAAAAGTTTGGAATACGAAAGTTATGCAAGGGGGTGTCCAAGAGGTTGGACAAAAGTCTCAAAGTGCAAAAAATGGTGGTTTTGCATTTGACACAGAAGTTTTTGGCGGTGGTAAACAACGTATCTTAAAAGGCGGTCAGGCTATTGGAGTTATTTTAAATGAGAGTGCTATTCAGGAAATATATACTGATGGATCTGTAAAAAATCTAACAATGAATGATCAAACAAAATCATGGGTGCATGCTGGGGCAACATTAGAAGGAAAGACACAGTTAAATCATTCTGGGCAGATCCATCTTTATGCTGGGAATGATCAACATCATACCATAGTAGAAGATATTATTTTAAATGGAAAAGATACAAAACTGTACTCTATTACTGATGAGTTTGATGGAAAAAGTTCTTTGATACAAAAATTAAGTGGTGAAGGGAGTGTTATTTTTTCGTTTACAGGTTCTGATCCATATTATTCTCAGCTTCATGTGAATAATCTTTCAGGAAATTTACATTTCGCGTTCAATACTACGATTGCCCATAACCGTGGTGATTATCTCTTGGTTGAGAAAGGTGCTGGGAATCATACGATAAGTGTTGCTGATTCTGGAGTTGAAATCACGGATCCTTTTTCAAATAAGCGTGATTTAATTATGGATCAAAGTGGTGGAGCACATTTTACACTGACAGATCTTAAGGGTGACAAAATTAACGCCATTGATGGTGGAACTTATATGTATGATTTGAAAGAAAGAAAGGATGAAAATGGAAAAGTTTGGTTTTTATCTGCAGATCGCCTCAGTGGACCAGAAACCTCTATTCCAGATCCGGAAAATCCTTTTGTTCCTGGTGAAACAACAACGACACCCTCTACAGATGCAGTATTAACGTTGTCCGTAGTTCCTGGACTTATTTTTAATAATGAGTTGCAAATTATACGGAATGGTAGAAAAATTTGGGACAGAAATAAGAAAGATATCGAACTATGGACTTATGGGATTAAGAGCAGAGAACGTGTTGCGACAGGCCATACACACTTTAAGCTTGGGCAGACAGGTTTAGTCTTTGGTGCTGATCAGTTAAGTGAATTAAGGCATGGAGAGTTGTATGTTGGTGGTTTCGGTAGTTATGATCAAGCACGTATTTCTCATGCACGAGGTGGTAATAGTGATCTGAGCTCTTATAGCATTGGAACTTACGCAACTTATTTTGATCATCGCGGATGGTATATGGATGGTGTTTTGAAATATAATTATTACCGAGATAATTTGAAAGCCATATCAACGAATGGTTTAGCCATTCAAAGTCATTACAATCAGTGGGCGATAGGTGGATCATTTGAGATTGGTTGTTATTTTGAACCGGCACAGAATACTTGGATGCAGCCTTATATCAAGCTAACAGGTTTGCAGGTTGAAGGTAAAAGAATAAAACTTTCCAATGGAATGATAGGTGATCTAAGCCCATTAACTTCATTCCGCAGTGAAGTTGGATTGACTGCAGGACATGAATTTTTTGTGAGTTCAGAAACTTCATTAACAGCTTACATTATGGCAGCTTGGTTGCGTGAGAATATAAATAATAATTATACGACAATTAATAACCAGTATAAATTTATTACAGATTTGTCAGGCAGTGCGGGTAAATTGGGAATTGGTTTAAACGGTTCGGTCAATGATAAACTAACACTTTATGCGGAAGCACATTATCTAAAAGGACATAAGATTAAGAATGCTCTTCAAGGTATTTTAGGATTACGCTATAGTTTCTAAATATGTGTGCATGGCTGATTAACTTTACAAATGTAATTGTTTTGCAAACTTAAACAGATAACGTTCGGCTATGTCTTCTCGAGAGTGGAAGGACTTTCTCAAATAGTAGAAATGTCTTTATACTCTCTCTTTTAAAGGCAACATACTGAATTTATAATAATAATTCATTTCTATGCATGTTGAATGAGAGTCGCGAAAATCATAGGATTCTCTCATTCCAAATCTGTTTATGTTGAATCAATCAAAATTATTCGCTTGGCACATCGCAAGCGGGATGAAGGTGTGTATAAAAACTATACAAAAAAGAAGTAAAAATGTCTCTGATGAATCGTCTCTAGTGTCAAGGGCTGTCACAACATTGGGATGGCAAAGTGTATGATGATACCGGCCCGCTTCTTCATAAGCGTAAAGATTGGGGGGCAATGGCTTTACCGGTATACCATTATTCATGGATGACGTCGCGAAATGGGCTTGAGTGCATTGAAAGATGTCTCTTTAAAACAAGTGCGTGAATGTACAACCCAATGGCGTTTTGTTTTACGTGAAGGGGGGCGCCATTAAAGGGCACGAGCATTTTTTTCATCTATAATTCCAGATATGCAAATTATTCCTTGAATTTAAGTAAACACTTTGAATTTTATTCAATTTTTCTGCCTTAAGTTAGAGCTTTTTAGTGGTTTATAGACAAACAACTTAAAGTTGTTTAAATTAAAAAATACACTAAAAAATTGTATTTAGACATAAATAAAACACATTATGATACAATCTAAAACGAGCTACCTATGTAGCCGCGGGGTATTTTTCTAAATAATTGAGAGTGGAGTGTGGATAATGCGGTATAAATACAAATTAAGTTTTTCAGTATTGATGATCAGTAGTTGTCTTGTGCAATCTGCAAGTGTAGTTGAGAGTAGGAATAGAGTGCTAACAAGAGCAATACATGTGGTAAATAGAGAAGAGGAAGAAAAAAAATTAGAACAGATTGCTAGTTTTTTCAAAAATAATATTACAATTGAATATGGTGATATAGAGCTTGTTGAAAATGGAAAAACTTCTGTAGGTTCTACTATTAAAAAAGGAGGGATACAAATAGTTACACGAGCAGGAATTGCAATGAACGCCAAAATTTTGGGAGGTCAGCAGTTTATTCATGAAGAGCCATATATTGATCTTACAAGCGTGGAGAGAAAAAGTAGTGCATATAATTCCACAGTTACTGGGGATGGTGGAACAGTTGGACAGCAGAATGTGTATGATGGAGCGTGGGTTTGGTATACGAAAGTGGGAGATAACGGAGAACAAAATCTTTATGCAGGACAAAGAAAAGAGGGAGGGAAATCAATGTATGCTCAGGTTTCTGGGAATGGGAGACAACACGTTTTAGCGTTAGGAGAATCTTATGCTACTAATTTGAAAGATCATGCTATTCAAGTTGTATATCCTGAAGGGTTTGTGGATGGTCTGACTATTAACAACTTTGCTAAATCGTGGTTCCATGTTGGTATACAAGATGTCCTTGGAGAAGTAAGGATCAATGATCACGGAGAACTTTATTTATTCGCTGGTGATAGGACAAATCATACGATTAAGAAAAAAATTCCTATGAAGGACAGAGTGGATGAAACAATATTTGAGGTTGGTGAACGGAATATGGGAGAAAAACCTCAGATTGAAATTGAAGATTTAGGGGGGCACGGAGGGACTGTTATTTTTACTTCTATACCGTATGATCCACGACATATTTCACTTCATGTTAAGAAACTTTCAGGGGATTTACATTTTCGATTCAATATTAGTGCTACGGGGAATTCAAGTGATTACTTGTCGATTGATGAAGGTTCAGGTAATCACAAAATAAGCGTTGCAGATTCTGGTCGTGAAATTACAGGTCCTCTCTCACAACAGAATAGTTTGGTCACAGGGATTAATTTAGTTACTGATAAAGTTGGAGGCGCTAATTTTACTCTGGAAGATCTTTCCGGTAAGGACATTACAGCTGTTGATGGTGGAGCCTATCAGTATGTTTTACGAAAGAGAGAAAGATGTGCTGATGCTAGTGGTTATTCTACAATTTGGTATTTAAGTTCAGCCTCTGAAGGTACGACACGTTCGAATACTGAAATACAGTGTGTAAACAAGAAAAC
The DNA here is from genome assembly GCF_042194035.1 of Bartonella sp. OC16QHHD. Classification (NCBI taxonomy): domain Bacteria; kingdom Pseudomonadati; phylum Pseudomonadota; class Alphaproteobacteria; order Hyphomicrobiales; family Bartonellaceae; genus Bartonella; species Bartonella sp. OC16QHHD. The sequence goes on from NZ_JBHIMJ010000032.1 coordinate 5,151, forward strand.
GAAGATTCCTCTTGCATTATCTGATCAAGGTGCTTCTTCTAGAGGAAAAAATACAGGCTCTCGTAAACCTACTATAAAGCAACCAGCTAAACCACGACCTCCACGTCATTTAAGAGGGGCACAGAATGTCTCTAGTGTTTCTGTATCTCCCTCTCAAGAAAATCAGACTCTTGTAGCGTTACCTCCATCAGGTCTTCATCCTCTTTCTGATGAAAAACAACAAACTGCTGTTTCAACCTCTTCTCACTCTTTAGCCGATCAAATGATTGTGCGTCC
>NZ_JBHIMJ010000097.1:0-7567 GCF_042194035.1 Bartonella sp. OC16QHHD
CCGTAAGGACACTTTCATGCTTTAAAACTTCTACCTCTAAAGCAAATACATAAAAAGCTGCACGCATAGTGCAGCTTTTTTTGTAAATTCTTCTTAATTACTCTAAAATTCAGCCCTCTTATTTAAAATGCTCTTTGCAATCAACATTGTATTTGACAAAAATAAAATCCATGCTAAGGTGAAACGAGTGGTTATCAGTGATTTTTTTTATCAACTATAAGGGGGGAAATATATGAATATTTCACTTAATAAAGTAAAAAATGTTATTGAATTGGCTGCTGATGAAGTTGTGCCAACTGCAATGCTTACTAAGTATGCACAGCGTAACGATATTCAAATTTATCAAAGTGAGCTTGATGAGCTTAATATGAATGATTCGCTGGAAGTTTAATGATGTATTGTTGATGCAAATCTGCTTATCCATCCATCTTTAAAAATTAAGCTTATTTAATAGCATGTTTCAGTTATTTTCAGAGGGCTTTTCTCAAAAAATTTGGGCTAAGCAAGCAGCTGAATTGTCAATTTCGTACATCCCTTTCAATGAAAGAGATGTTTTGAATGCTTTAAGACAATACGCTCTACATCCTCATAAACTCTTAGCTCTTAATCCTAAATCCGAAGTAGTAACAGTGGTTAATGGAGTGCGGAGTCCACGTCCTCTTTCAAACTTTCTTGTTTTAGATACGGATAGAACTATAGAAGAATATACTGCCCGCGTTGACCAATATGCCGAAGGACAAGAATTGGGCGGTCATGTATTATGGATTATACGCTGCAACCCCTGTTCTATGGGATGTGGCAAAACAGTTTTCAGATCAATTAGCTCATTCTTTAGGTTTTAGGCCTGGTGGGCGCGTGGATATTGACTGCTTCATCGGCCGATATTCCTCCACCCATGTTGGGATACATGTGGATCACGCTCATAATTTTGGTTTTACTCTACAGGATGGCAAAACAATGTTTGCATGGCCCAGTACACGAGAAGACCTCCAAGGGCTAAAATATCCTGAATATGAAGCGCATAAATTAACAGCAATTGCGCTGCAAAACCGTACAGACCGTGTTGCCTACTTTCCCCATGATGCTTTCCACGTTGCTGAAACTGGAAAAAATATCGCGGCAAATATCAATATTGCTTTTTGGGAAACAGCACACGATGCACAACATCATAAAAATTATGTCACGCATTTACTCCATCTTGATGATCGAACGCGACATGATATCCGCGCATCAGGAAGAGCAAATTTAAACCCTGATAATGCTTTTCAACACTCTGCACTAAACTCCGCCATCGCAAATGGTACCTTAAAACGCCATATGCTGGTTTCTCAATTAATTTGTGATACAAGTTCACGTTTATGTGTCAAGCGCCCCCTTATTGACGTCTCTGAGATTGAAAATGAAATCACTCTTCGCGCATCTGCAACCCTCCAATGGGTGCCCTTACTAGAAACAAAAGAACTCCTCATCGCAGCAAATGGGCATTGCGCCAGTTTTGAGTATAGCTCTCATCTAGAACATTTCCTTTCTCAACTTTCATCAGGAAAAAAATTAGATCTAGCAAAATTAAATGATAAACCACATGACACAGCACAGAAGGAAATTTTAAAAGCTGTAAAAGCTTTAGCATGTTGGGGAGCATTGTGACAAAGAAAAAATCCATGATTTTTACCCAAATGGGACTTTTCCTTGTTTTGAGCTTTAGCAGCTTTGCCGATGAAACAGCACAAGTTACATTTGCTCTACACTTAGCAGAAAGCACAGCATCTATTTCAATGCTGCTGTTTGCAGGGCTTGTCGGGGCAATTTGTGCCGGACCAATTGCACCACGCCTCTTGCATCGCTTCCAACCAGCGCGAACAGTACCCATTGTTTTATTGTTTGAAGCACTCTTTATAGCCACAGCTGCAATCGCCAACCAATTTTGGGTTTATATTGCCCTTTCTTTTGCACTAGGGTGTGCTGGTTCACTCTTTTGGTCTGCTATCCTTGTTGCTGTACCTGACTTCGCAAAAAATGATCGGCAATTAGACCATATCAACCGCATTATCCAAACAGTCCGTAATCTTGGCTACATTGCAGGACCACTGTTAGGAGGTGTGCTATATGGTCTCTCAAACGGGCAAAAAGGGCTCTTTGCACTATCTATCATGGTTCTCTGTGCAACCTTTATCACTCTCTTCTGTTTTAAAAGTTTAAACATACATATGCCAACAACCACAACACAGCAAGCCAAAAAGGGACTAGATTTAAGAGGGCTCTTGCGTAAAAAAAATGTTGTCTATGCTCTTTCTCCCCTCATCATCACCATCATCCTCACCTCTGCTCTCAACGTCTTATCGATTGTCCGCATTCGTACCGATCTCAACTTAAGCGCTGAAACCTATGGGGTAATCACAAGCATGATAAGTCTAGGCCTCGTGGTTGGTCCACTCTGTTTCTCCAGCCTTTTTCATCGCTTTGGCAATGCCGCTGGTGCATCACTGGCTGCCACAACCATTGGCTTAGCAATTTTCTGCTTTTCTCTCACATACATTGTATGGTTAATGATGCTGTCATTTTTCATCCTTGGTGGTGCAAACGGCGTACAAAATGCTCTAATGGCAAGTTTTATGATGAAAGCCATTCAGAAAGAACACCGAAACAACCAAATGCCCGCCTATATCTTCATCATACAAACAGCGGTGTGCCTTGGCTTTCTAGGAGCTGGTTTTGTAAAAGTGCATCACACCCAATACACACTATTTATCATTGGCATTGCCACCATGATCGCAGGCCTATTAGGCTTTACGTTAAACCGCGCTATGCAAAAAAAGGAATGGGATAATGCCTAGCAAACTTTGCCATCTTTTCTCTCGAAAAAAACCATGCCCAAAAATGGCATAAAAATCATCACCTAATCAAATTATTGTATCTCCCATGCAACCCCATACCAAGCAATGTGATTTTGATAAACCATTCTCGTGTGGAGGAACAAACAACCCCAGCAAACAACCATTGCCAAAACTTGATATTTCAAAGCAGAAGAAAACAGTTTAACATCATGCAACAAGACCCTATAGGCTTAAACTTTTACAATAGAACAGGTGGTTATGTATGGCAACTGGCAGACTATATGCTACATGACTTGAATGAAAGCATCCACACACTTGAATTGCAAAAACCAACACCACCTATAGCCATCAATTCTTTCGCTGTCTACCCACGTGAACTCAATCCTTTATCACGCGTTCAATGGGCAAAGGACGTACAGATAACGAGAAACAAACCAGCACTCATTGGCAAACGGCAAATACAACCCATCACCATTGTTTCTACAAAAGGAGCGACATTTGGCGGATTCGACTTTCCCATATTTGAAGCACTTCGTGAAGGCTGCCTTGTCCAACCCTTAAAAGAAATCAAACTCAATGGTACTCTTCTTGCCTCTGGAAGTCTTTTGATATCACTGCTACGACACGGTCTCATCGAAACAGATCAAAAAGCCTTTTCAGAAAATGATGCAACAGCTCTTTTACGAGAGACAACATGTCGTATCATCGATTCTCCTCTTGGCACTCTTGCCATTAATCAACTTAATGGGCGCACAATCCGGCTTCATGAAAAAACAAAACATCTCTTGCAGAAAGCTGCCACACCAATGCATCTTCAATACCCGCTAGAGGATTCAATAAAGTTTCTTGTAAAAGCAGGAATGCTACGATTGCTCACATTATAAGGATAAAAAGATGCAGCTGATAAGACCTGGCATGGGAACAGAAAATAGTGCTCAACTTATCCATACGCTTATTCAAATGGCAAGACCGCGCACAGTCATTGAAATCGGTGCTGGTAATAGTACGCGCTTTATCGCAAAAGCACTTCAAAAAGCGAATTTATCATGGCAACAAGATAAAAAGCTTTTAGAATCCGCCATTTGGGAAGAGCGCACAGCGTTGCTTGATCCTTCAGGAGTCCTTGAGAATTACGAACCACGGCTTATCACAATTGATGATTTTACAGTAGAAGGTCAATCAGCAGAAGAAGCATGGCACGAACTTCTTAAAGATAGCATTAAAAAAGACACTGTAACATTTATCAATGAAAATTTTTTCTCTCTTGATGAAAGCACCCTCAAATCTTGGGCGCCAATAGATTTTGCTTGGATTGATGCAGGAACCCCCGCAGATGATGTACGATTTGTTCTAACCCTTTGGGAACATATCACACCTGGTGGTTATCTTTGTTTGCATGAACCAACAATGATAACAACAATTGCTCTCAATGGCGAACAACGGGTTCGACGTGTTAGAACCCCTATCTGGGAAGAACTCCTCTATCGGCTTGATGGCTCCTATGAGGCTTTAACACTCCCCGAAAACCACAAATATCGCCAAGGTGGTCTGGGAATTATTCGCAAACGCACCCCAGCCGAACAAATTGTACGCGCACAATCACTACAAGCAGAACTCATAGAAATCAATGAACTTCCCATTCGCAACGATCTTTTGCCCATGGGAAAAGAAACCCTTCACAAACGCAATACCCGCAATTCACTGATCTCTGCCATGACATCACCGACACTGCGCGCTGTTTATGCCACCATCATCCTTGGTGCAAAAAATCTTACTGATATCCTCAAACATGTCGATTCAGATGCCAAAAACATTCACAAATCCATCAATCGCCTTTTGAATCTTGGACTTATTCACAACACAACAGAAGGATTTCAAGCCGAAGAGACAGTGTGGAAAATGCTAGAAAATAAACATGAACGGAATAGGGAAAATTTAAGCGACCGCCATTTAGAAACAGAAGAGATGCTATCAAAAATTGGTGAAGCCTTTCAAATGGGAAAAACCTATAGCGAAACGGAAGTTTCCAAGATATGCAACCTCTTTACGATAGACTTTGCCCGATTACGACGCACTCTTGTTGAGAGAGTTTTTTTACAACGCCATGGAGGAAAATATCAACGCATGCGCTAAAAGAGAATTGAAAAATGATTAGCGAACGCTATCGTTTTTCTTCTCTATTTCAAGAGAATGAATAACCTTCCACTAAAAAAATGTAATTTCATTAAAAGGTTACAAAATCATTCATCCCATTCATATGTTGACAATCTATGGAGATGAGATTAGCGTGCTCTCTTCGCAAGAGATGCAATGGGGAGGAACAAGAGTGCGGGATGTCAATTGGTTATTAAATAGGGTTAGAAACAGTCAAACCCATCAGGAGAAGATATAGGATCAAGGTCTCAATGATCTTACGATTGTTGCGCGAACATCCGGGCACAGTGTTGTTGCTCAATCCAAATCATGCTCGATATTTCTAAAAACATCGTAGAAAAAACAATATTCTTGCATTGGACTGGCTAGTGAATCAAGAAAGATACTATTTCAACGAAATGTGCACAGCAAAAACAGGGCTGGCAAAACTTCCTCAAAAGATACAACAAAATGTCTTTGATCATTTAACAACACTTCTATGGAAATTCCATGGGCAAAAATAAAATTCCTTTTTTCATCTATAGCACAGTTTTTCTTTCTGAATTTTCCTTTTTCTTTGTACTCCCTCTGCTTGGAAACTCTTCTCTCATAACTGCTGCCAATGTTGCTTTTTATCTCGCTGGATCAGTAATCCTTGAAAGCATTCTCATGGTAACCACAACGGGTTTATTAGAAAGATTTTCGCGTAAACTCTTAATGGCTACCGCCTTTATTTTAAGGAGTAGCGCTTTTGTGTGCATTATCCTATCGCTCACACCTTCTGCATGGTTGATCTTTTTTACCTTAATGGCTTTTTCGAAAGCAATTTCAAAGCCATTTTTGAGAGAAATTTTATCAGAACATCTCAATAAAAATGCTCTTAAGCGCGCATTAACTCTCTATTCTTTTTTTCAAAATGCTGCTGTCGTTATCGCCCCTCTTGTTGCAACGAGTGCTATAAAATACAACGCATCGACCTTCTTAATGGCTTTTTTTGCACTCCTTGGTTTGTATCTTTGTGTTCTATCCATTCAAATTGTTTATCATTACCCGCATAAAACATTATCTCTTGAAAAGAATAAAAAAACAAAAAAAGCTCTTCTTTCTTCTTTAAAAACAATAATACATAATCGTTCTATTGCTTATTTGCTGGTCACGGCTTTGCTTTGTGCATTCCTCATGGGAATTTTCATCACCACCACAACACTTCTCAGTAAATTTGACAGCAATCTCGCCCCTTATAGTGGAATTTTCTTTTCAATTGTTGGCATCAGTATTTGTATCTGGCAAGGAATAATCAATAAACATCTCAGCCTTTCTGATAAATCAACTTTCTACCTATTATGGCTTATGGGAAGTTTCTCCTCATTTTTCCTCATGGGTGGGGTCTTTACCGCTGTGACTGCATTAATTGCCTACAGTGTCTATGAATCTGTCATGATTCCAGAGATATACTATCAAGCAGGGAAAACAACCTCATCCCTCTCTGCCAGCGTTCTTTTTAGTTATATTCTTGTTATTTCAAATATTGGCCAAGCTGCCGGCTCATGGACAAGTGGATGGATCATCAGCCATTTCAACAATCATATCGCTTTCACCTTTTGCATGATTGTTGGTGCCTCCGCCTTTGCTTCTTGCCTGTGCCTCATGCAAACTAAAAAATAAGCAGCTTCCATGTCACATATAATTTTTGCAACCGGTGGCACAACAAGAGTGCCTAAAACACTTCGCCATAAATGGCTCAATTATGATTTTGTAACACACTCTGCGACAAAAAAGCTCAAAACGGTCTTTAAAGATTGCTCTGTAAACTCCGTTGCAAATTGTCTCATAGCTTAAAGGATTATGGGGTAGACAAGCGTAAGGTAGCTACATTCTGCACGAATAATATTCTATTGATATCCATGTGCAATACAGCCAAATCATTTTTCTTATAATTCGCTCATTTCTGCCATGACCTCACCGACACTACGCGCTGTCTATACTGTTATTATACTTGGTGCTAAAATTCTTTCTGATATCCTCAAACTTGTCAATTCAGAGACCAAAAACATTCACAAATCTATTAATCACCTTTTAAACCTTAGTCTTATTCAAAACACAACAAAGGGATTTCAAGCAATCGATAAATTATGGCAAGCGCTAGAAGATAAAAATGTACGAAATATGGAAAATTTTAGCGATCGCCATTTAGAAACAGAAGATATACTTACAAAAATTGCAGAAGCATTTCAAATAGGAAAAAACTATCGCGAAACAGAAACATCAAAAATATGTAGCCTTTTTACTTTAGATTTTGCGAGATTAAGACGAACCTTGGTGGAAAATGGATTTTTAAGACGATATGCAAGCAAATATCAGCGCATACGTTGAAAGAAAAAATTCAAGCATTTGAGTTTTTCTTGTGCAGCGTTTTGTTTTTTTGTTTTCTGTAAAGAGAATTTAGGACAGCTATGCGCCCCCTTAGTATTTAGTGGTATAGATAGTTTGGAGTTCAAGGAATTGTTTGCAGTTTTTTTGTTACAAAAAGTTAGCGGATTGTTTTGAGGATTTGGCTATACAGGCTACACATAAGACAAAAGAAGAGATGACATAAGAGC
>NZ_JBHIMJ010000060.1:0-9704 GCF_042194035.1 Bartonella sp. OC16QHHD
TGAAAAATTTTGAAAAGTCTGTGAAAGCCCAGAAAACCGCCTTTGAAGACCCTGTGAAAAAAATCACTCCAAAAGTTCAATCGATTCCAAAATCAGCCAAAAATAACCAAAAAAGCAAAAAAGATTTTCACCTATTGATGATTATCTATTTTTAGAGGCAATATATACTTATTAATCAAATAGTTATATTATTTTTTTAATGTAAAAAGATTTTCATATCGATTTTTCATATTAAAGAGGCATTAAGCTGTATCTTATTTAGTTTTGGAGTGTTCTTTTTCAGCTTCTATTTGACGCTTTAAATGCAATTTTAAAAGAGGTAAAATAAGCTCGATTTCTTCCGTGTCGTTGATGTCTTGAACAAGCTCTTGCAACTTTATACAAAGTTCCGCCGCGCGTTCCGCTATATCTTCAGGAGGGATCTTTATATTTGCATCGCGATAGGTTGTATAAGCTATGCGACCAAGCTTTTTCATGAGACCAGCAGGGATGGTAGGTGCTTTAAAACCAGCTGCTTTCGCTTTTGCCATGTTACTAAACATTTCACCTTCACCCTTAACGAGCCAATCTAAGGATATTCCACAGCGATCTTTATATATTCGCATTATAGATACAGGGGGTTCTTGTAAACCCGTTTCATAATTGCGCATAGTCGTTTCGGGAATTTCAAAATGTCTAGCAAATTGCTTACGCTCTGTGAAACCAAGGGTGTGTCGTATTTCACGCAATCGTTTTGCTAGTTCTGTTTTAGGTTCTAGTTCGGGGCGTGCCAAAAATGCTCCTTATTTATATTTAGGTTAGCTTAAATTACAGGATTTTAAAAAGAGATTCCCCATTCATCTTAGAGAGGCATTAAGCCGTATCTTGTGTAGCTTCTAGATGTACTCTTTCAGCTTCTATTTGACGCTTTAAATGAATTTTAAGAAGAGGGAAAGTCGCTTCGACTTCTTCCGTGTCGTTGATGTCTTGAACAAGCTCTTGCAGTTTTTTATAAAGTTCCGCCGCGAGTTCCGCTATATCTTCAGGGGGGAGTTTTATTTTAGCATCGCGATAGGTTGTATAAGCTATACGACCAAGCTTTTTCATGAGTCCAGCAGGAATGGTAGGCGGAGAGATATTGAAAGACCGAGCCATCATCATGTCTATAAACATTGCATCTTCACCGGTCAAAAGCCAATTCAGGTTTACTCCAAATTTTTCTTTATATGCTGATAAAACCGTTGCATCTGGAGTTCTATCACCGCGTTCGTAATTTCCAAGCCCTTGAATACTGATACCAATTTTAAGTGAAAATATATCACGAGATAAGCCCACAAGCTTTCTAACTTCTGTGAGTCGTTTTGCTAATGCAGTTTTGGGCTCATTTTTTTGTCGTCTCATATTATAAATGTTTACAAATGGGGTTGACTAATATCCCATTTGTAGATATACCTCATATTAGAGCCCGATACGAAGGGCGTTTATTATACATTTAACCCCACAAAAAACGGATGGTTTGAGCATCCGTTTGAAGCAGGAGCGAAAGTTATGACAACCACACAAACATGCATCCAAGTATGGGATCGCCATAGTATTTTAGCCGAGCTACGCCGCCGTAATATGACCTTGGCGGAGCTCGCGAAAGCTTATCAACTCTCGTCATCCAGTGTTCAACATATCTGGACACGGTCTAACGAGAAAGCCGAACGTGCTATTGCCGATTTTATCGGTTTGCCCGTCGAGCAGGTTTTTAGCGACCGCTACCCCAAAAGTCGCCGTCGCATTTTTAAAGCAGCAAAACATGCCAATACAGATTCGCGTGCGCATTCTGCTTTGCGCGGGAATGCTGCTTGAACTTCGTTACACGGCTTTGCGCTTTTGCGCATTTGCCATGAATTTAAATACCATAAGATAAAAAGGTTTATCAATGTCTAAAGATCAGTACGAAATAGGCAAGATAAATTGCATAGAGTTGCATCATAGAACAGCCGTTTGCATGGGTTGGTTCTGGCGATTAGATGGTGGTCATATTGTTTTTATAGGGGGTGGTTATGGTTGCTGCTTATAATTTATGGACGCCCGAGGCAAAAAGAGAAATCTTTAATCCTTATTCAGAAGCTGAACGTTTGGAAGCTATGCTTGCCTGTTCTTTAAAAGCCGTGAGTGGTGGCTTTCGGCATGTACCGATCCGGTATATTATTGACCCTCCGCATGGATTGTTTGATGCGATATTAGCGCGGCAAATTGCCATTCATATTTTGCATTATCAATTTGAGGTGCCGCGGCGGCGTATTGTTGCGATGCAAGTACGGAAGCAGACTGCTATCTTTCTTGCTTTGCAAGTGATTAACCGGCGTTTGGAAGAACCCGTTTTTGCGAAAGCTTATCGAAGATGGGCGGGGCGTGCGATGGATTTATTCTTACGAGAAATGGAAAAGGCGGGGGCGTGATGGCACAGTTTCAAAAGCTTGCTCTTGATGTGATTGTGGTGCCGGAGCGTATACGCCCTGTGGATGATGAGCATGCCAAGGCACTTGCACAATCAATAGTGCGGGAGGGATTGATGAATCCGATTACGGTGCGCCATACCCCTAATGCTAAAGAGGGTAATTACACGCTTATTGCTGGTGCACACCGGCTTCGTGCTGCTGAGCTTTTGGGCTATAGTGACATTGATGCGGTTGTGGTGCAGGCGGATAAAGAGAATGCTGCGCTTTTAGAAGTGGCTGAAAACCTGTTTCGCAATGAATTGTCTGTTATTGATCGTGCGCTTTTTGTCCAGACTTACCGCGAATTGTGGGAAAAGAAGTATGGGGAGATTCAACGTGGTGGTGATAGAAAATCAAAGGTGCAAGTTGCACCTTTGATCGGTGGTGATGCACATTTAAAGCAATTGGGTCAAGTTGACCCTATTGCTCAAATGGAGGGAGAAGATGGCAAGAGGAGAACTTTATCTTTTGCTAAACATGTGGCGGACCGCATTGGTTTTTCTCAAGATGTTGTAAAACGTCTTAACTGTATTGCCCAGCATCTACAGCCAGAATTACGCTCTGTTTTGCGGGGGACGGCATTGGCTGATAATCAAGCGCAATTGTTAAAATTAGCGAAGATGGAGCCGGTTGCGCAACGGCGGGTGGCGATTGCGCTCCAACAGGTTGAGGGAGATTTACGGCGGGCTATTGATTTGGTCAATGGGATTAATACGCCGCCGCAAATTAATGAACAGGAACGGATTTTTGCTCAGTTATTGGGTGTTTGGCAGAGGGCGGATGCGCAGACAAAGGCGCGGTTTTGTGATTATCTTGCAAGAGAACGAGGGGAGGAGCAGGCATGAAGAGGCATGGTTGCGGGCAGCTTGATTTTTTCCAAAAGCCGGTTTTTCCCTGCCGCGAACCGGTTGCGCAGATTGATTTAGGGCGGTTTCGCTCGCGCATTAAGCGAGCGATGGCGCGGGCTTTGAGAGAATGCCGGCATGAGCGCAGTGTGATTGCGGAGCGTATGGCGCATTATTTAGGGATTGGGTGTTTAAGTAAGGCGAGTTTGGATGCTTATGTTGCGGAAAGTAAGCAGGTGGATATTTCCCTGCCGCGGTTTAAGGCATTTGTGCGGGCGACAGAGGCATTTTGGCTTTGGGATGAGGTGGTGAGTGAAGATGGATTGTTGCTGTTGCAAGGGGATGAGGCACGTTTAGCAGAGATTGCGCGGTTGCAGCAGGAACAGCGGGAGATTGCAGCGCAATTGAAAGCCATGCGCGCAACGCCGGTTCGCATTAAAAGGGGGCAGCCATGAAGGAATGGTTTACTATTGCCGAATTGGCTGAGGCAGCTTTGCCAGGGTTGCCAAAAACAAAGATCGGTCTCAACAATCTTGCGCTTAAGAAATGGCGTTTGAATAGACAATTGTTTCGCCAAACATTAGGCAAAACCAAGCCGGTTTGGGAGTATCACATTTCCTTATTGCCGGAGGGGGCGCGGGCGGCGTTGTTGGTGCGGTTTGGTGGGGCTGTTGATGTGAAACAAACGCAAGGGGAGCAAAAGACAAGTATTTGGGTGCGTTATGAGGGGCTTTCAAAGGCGCATAAAAGGCGCTGTGAAGAGCGTTTGAAGGCACTTTGCTTTTGGGAAGATTTGCTCCATGCCGGTATGGGTGTGCATGATGCGGCAAGTTTGAGTGCGGTGCAATTTGGTGTGAGCCGGATGTCGCTTTTTAATTGGCGGCAGATGGTGGAGGGGTATGAGCGCCCTGATTGGTTGGCGGCTTTAGCGCCTTGTTATGGTGAGGAGAATGTTTCGCAATTTGCGCCGTGTCATGATGGGGCGTGGGAGGTTTTTTGTTCGGATTATTTGCGCCCCTCTAAACCTGCTTTTTCGGCGTGTTATCGGCGCATGGTTTCTGTTGCGCAGGAGCGGGGTTGGCTGCCCATTCCTTCAGAGCGGGCTTTGCGGCGTCGTTTTAAGGCGCAAATTTCCAAAGCGGTTGTGGTTTTAGCGCGTGAGGGAGAAGAAAAGGCAAAAAAGCTTTATCCAGCCCAACGGCGTGATCGCTCAAGCCTGCATGCACTGCAAGCTGTGAATATGGACGGGCATAAGCTGGATGTTTTTGTGAATGTTCCTTGGACAGAAAAGCCTGTGCGGCTTTATCTGATTGCCATTCAAGATCTTTATTCGGGCAAGATTTTATCGTGGCGCTTATCGGATGCTGAGACTTGGGAAATCGTTCGTTTGGTGATTGGGGACATGGTGGAAGCTTATGGCATACCGGAGCGTATGACCTTGGATAATGGGCGCGCTTTTACCAGCAAGTGGATTTCTGGAGGTGTGCAAAACCGCTTTCGTTTTAAGATTAAGCCGGATGATCCGCGAGGGCTTTTGACGAGTTTGGGTGTGCAATTGCAATGGACCACCCCTTATAGCGGACAGTCTAAACCGATTGAGCGGGCATGGCGTGATCTGGCAGAAGTGATTTCGAAACATCCCTTTTGTGCAGGGGCTTATACGGGCAATAAACCGGATGCCAAGCCTGAAGATTATGGCAAGCGCGCGATAGGATTTGAAGTGTTTAAAGCCCATGTTGGTGCGCAAATTGTGGCGCATAATGCGCAAGCGGGGCGTAAGGCGGTTAATTGTGCGGGGCGCAGTTTTGATGAGACCTTTGCAGAAAGCTTGCAAGCCGAGGGGACGATTATTCGGCAAGCAACGGCAGCACAACGGGCTTTATGGCTTTTAACCTCTGAGGCGTTGCGTGCGCAAAAGGGTACGGGGGAGATCCATTTTTATGGCAATCGTTATTGGGCGCGGGCGTTGAATGAGCATGCGGGGAAAAAAGTGATTGTACGCTTTGATCCGGATAATTTGCATCAAGATTTACGGGTTTATGATTTGAACAATCGGTTGCTTTGTTTGGCACCATGCCTTTGTGATGTAGGTTTTTATGACCAGCAGGCGGCGCGTTTGAATGGGCGTTTGCGTAAAGAATATGTGAAGGCTGTTAAAGCAGAAAAACAGCTAGCGGCAAAGCTTGCGCCTGATCACTTGGCCGATGTTTATGGGCGCCTTGAGAAAAAGGATGAAGCGTTCAAATCGAAGCTTCCGATAAAGCCAAAGGTGAGCCGCTTGATGCCAAACAATGTGGGGAATTTAGCTTTGAAAGCAGACGATGATGAGGCTTTGGGGGCTCGAGAATTTAGTCAACACTTGCATAAAGCTTTGAGAAAGCTTTCCGCCTCTGATGAAGAGCGTGAGGTGATCAAGTTTCCCAAGCAATAGAATAAGGAACTAGGAAAAGAGAGGGGGGGGTTATAAGAATTCTCAAAAGGAAGCTGGTTTTGTATCGCGTATCAGCTTGAAGCGTTAACAAAGAAAGGGGGGGAGGAATCTTAATCCTTTAAAAGTCTAATCAATACATGAAGTTTCTAGGTATCTTTGCCTGATCGGGTGAGATGCGTGGAGTTAGCAAGTTCCCTGATGTGTGAGAAAGAGAGGGGATTTGCAAGGTTAGCCGTTTTAGTATCGCGTACGGCTTTTAAATGTTCATTCTAAAGACAAAAGATAAGGGGCGGGTGGGAGCCCTTCCCCTTATCAACAGTCTAAAATCAATACGAGAGGGGAATATACATGAAAAACGCGATAAATGCAACGGTCGATAAAAATCCTTGGGCGCGACCTAAAATCCAGCCTAATGGAACAGCACAAAACCGCAACAGTGATGACATTGCTTTATGGAATGAGCTTGTGGATGCGGTGAGAGCTTTGGGGCAAATGAATGATTGGTCGAAAGCAGAGGTGGCGCGGCGCATAGGCATGCCGGATGGGACGTTTTCGCAATGGTATGCGGGCAGTTATGCGGGGCAATTGGGGAAGCAAAATGCGAAGGTTCACCAATGGGTTGAGGTTTTAAAGGAAACAGCGGGGTTTTTGGAGAAGATCCCTGAAAAACCAGCCTTTCAGAGGAATCGAATTGCCAGTGAGATTATTGATACTTTAACACTGGCACAAAGTACGGGGGATATGGTGATGATTACGCTTGATGCGGGCAGTGGTAAGACCGAAACTTGCCGCCATTATCGCTCTACCCGCCCGCATGTTTATCTGGTGACAGCAAGCCCGCATACGCGCAGTGTTCACGGTATTTTGAATGATATGGCAGCAGAATTGGAAGTGGTGGAATATAATCCCACCCGCTTAACGCGTGCGATTGGCAAAAAGTTAGAGCGTGTTGGTGGCGGAACATTGTTGATTGTTGATGAGGCGCAAAATTTAACGGATGAAGCGATTAATCAGTTGCGCCACTTTGTTGATATCAATGGTACGGGGTTGGCTTTGGTTGGCAATGATGAAATCTCTGGACGGTTGGTTCATCGTCAAAATGGTCCCTCTTATGCGCAAATTAAAAGCCGATTGGCGATGCATCTGAAACGGCGCAAGCCCTATAGTGAGGATATTGCAGCGCGCATTCATGATTGGGGGATTGAAGATGTTGGTGCGATAAAGTTTTTGACAGGGATAGGCTTAAAGGCTGGAGCTTTGCGGCAAATTGACAAAACCATGATGTTGGCACGCATGGCAGCGCTTGGAGATGGGTGTGAGGTGACTTTGAAACATGTCAAAGCGGCATGGAAAAACCGTGACGTGGAGGAATTGGCATGATCTCTTTATGCGACAAAGAATTATCCGATACGCTTGTTGGTCTTTATGACGATTATCAATGCGGTTTTGATATTGGAGAAAAGCTTAAATTGTGTGTTGATTTGGCGTTATTGCTTGAATTGGAGTTGAGTGTTCATCGTTTGGGGGAAGCGGATGCGGTTTTAGAGGGGCAAGTTGTGGAAGCTTTACGTTGTAGCCAAGCGCTTCATGCCAAGAGTGATGATGGTGAGAAAGGAACGGTTATTCATATGGATTTTGGAGGAGGAAAATGATGGAACGGAACCCTTATATGGTGAGAGATTGCTTGGTTGCTTTGCGTTCTGCTTTACTCAAGCATGAAATGGAGGGCATTTTTCTGAGTGCGAAAGATGTTCGAGAATTGAATGATTATTTGCGTCGTTTGGCAGGCTATAACCACGTTTTAGGTCATGAGCTTATGCGGTGTCGTTGGCAATTGAAAGCGGGATGTGCGCCTTCTTCAGGGGATGTTGTGCCATTTCGTCGGTTTCAAAAAACATAAGGAGGAAGTTGGTGATGAATCCACAAATTGAACTTGAAGGTACGCGTTATATGAAGGATGCAAAAGGGGCTTTGGTGCCGGTAAGTTTGATCCGCCCTGCGGATTTGTTAGAGGATGAAACGGTGCGCAAAATTATGGGTTTTGCGAAAGAATTATCGGCAAGGATTGCACGTTTTAACAACCATACGATTGCGGATTTGAGTGATTTTGATAGCTTGCTTGCGCAAGAATATGGTGTGGAGCGGCGTGGCAAAAAGGGCAATTGTACTTACACAAGCTTTGATGGTTTGCAACGCATTAAGGTGCAGGTACAGGAAAGTGTTGATTTTGGACCGCAATTGCAAATTGCCAAAAGCCTTCTTGATGAGTGTTTGAATGAATGGTCTGCGGATGCACGTCCTGAAATCCGTGCGATTATTACGCGTGCGTTTAATACGGATAAAGAAGGCAAGGTGAATCGGGGCGAGATCTTTATGCTGTTGCGTTTGGATATTGATGATCCACGCTGGAAAGAGGCGATGCGTGCCATTCGTGAAGCGATCCGTGTGACAACATCTAAGGAATATGTGCGTTTTTATGAGCGCGATACATTAGAAAGCGCTTGGCGTGCTGTGACCATTGATCTGGCGAAGACATGAGGGGGGAGAGATGTCTTTAGCTGTCCTTCATATGGGAAAACGCGCGTTAGGTCTTGATGATGAGACCTATCGCGCACTGCTCTATCGCTTGACAGGCAAGCAATCGGCGAAAGATTTGAATTTTTCAGAAAAGCACTTGGTTATCGCTGAAATGAAAGCGTTTGGTTTTAAGCCGAATGGGAAGCGTTTAGAGGGGAAATATGCTAAGAAGCTCCAGGCGCTCTGGATTGCTGGGTGGAATCTTGGCATTATTCGTGATCGTTCAGATAAGGCGTTGCTTGCCTTTGTGAAAAGACAGACAGGGATTGATCATATTCGTTTTTTACGCGATAGCGATGATGCATGCAGAGCCATTGAGGCGTTGAAAGGTTGGTTGCAGCGTGAGGGTGGGGTTGACTGGAGAGGGAAAAAGATTCAAGATTCTTGGCAGAAAATGCCAGGATATTTGATTTTGTGTGCCCAATGGAAGTGTTTGAATCCCGATGCTGTGTTTGATGTGGAATCTTTTCATCAAAGTGTTATGGCGTTAAGTGGTAAAGCTTTTGGTGAGATGAGTGGGGGCGACTTTAGAGAAGTGATGAATGTTTGGGGGCGGAAAATCCGTAAAGGTGTTAAAAGCGAGGGGTAAGCATGTATGCAAGAGGAAATCTATAGCGATTTTCCTGCCTTATTGCGTGAAATAGCTGATGTTGCGGGCAGTGAAGCAGCATGGAATATGATGCGGGCTTTTGGTGGACGAGAAGTTTATATACCCGGGCGTCTTGAGAGTGCGGATTGGTTGATTGAAATTGTTGGGTTTGAAGAGGCGCAGCAACTCATCAACCATTTTTGTTTTAATGGTTCGGGAGTGCGTCTTCTTATCCCCCTTGGCAGAGATGCTGAACGGCGGCAAAAAATGGTGCAAGCGTTGCAAAAAGGCTGGTCGGTGGATGCTGCCGCTGCTGTTTCTGGTATGCATGTGCGCACAGCCTATCGCTTGAAAAAGAAAATTTCTTTGCAAGAACCACAAGGTTCGTTATTTTCAGAGTTTTATGAGTATTGAGAGTTTTGACTGACAGTGTCAGGCTTATATTGGGGGTTTGAAATCCGATAAACTGCGAATGAATTTTTATTCATTGAGTGGTTTGTTATGGTTTCAATAGATGCTTCTTTTCTTCATCGCCTTGCGCCTAAATTGGCGCATCATGCGCGCCAAGATTTTATTATTGTTGAAATGGCACGCGTGTTGCCTAAAGCTTTATCTTATGGGGCACTCACAACACCGTTGCGTATTGCACATTTTTTAAGCCAATGTGCCCATGAGAGTGATGGCTTTTTTACTGTTTGTGAATATGCCTCAGGGCGCGCTTATGAGGGGCGGCGTGATTTAGGCAATGTCAACCCTGGGGATGGGGTGCACTTTAAGGGGCGTGGTTTGATCCA
>NZ_JBHIMJ010000081.1:0-13930 GCF_042194035.1 Bartonella sp. OC16QHHD
TATTGTTGATATGGCAGGTATTTCTATTCCCTCGATGGTGGCGATTATTGTTGGCAATCTGGGGGTGCATCGTGGCTTTGGCTCGTTGGATTTTTCTAATAGGAAACATTCCCATAAGCGGCGTAGCAGCTCCTATGATGGGGTGGAGATAACGAGGTGGGGAGATAAAAGCAATGTTTAGCCCTGTTTCAAAACTGTCTTTTGGTCTGCTTTTTTTGGTCAGTGTGATGTTGGCGGCTTTTGGCTTTATGAAAGCGCAAGTTTTAAAGGCGAAAAAGGCGCGTGATTTGTATTGGCAGTTGGAGATTGCCAAGGCTTCTGCACGCGCACAGCTTGAGATGGAGCGACAAAGGCAAGCAGCGTTTGAAGCTGAGCATCAAGCGCAAGGGGTGATTTCGGCTTTGGAACAAAAGCTTGTGAAAATGGAGGAGGTCAATGGGAAGTTGCCGGTTACTGGCGGTGGCATTGGGCTTGAGCGTGTGCGCTTGCTCAACACACAAGCCGGTGGGTAGCCTTTCTTATCATTTTTTATCGGTTGAATTGCCGCCTGTTGTTCGCATGGCGTGTGCCCGCCCAGCTTTATTGCCAGAGCGTGCTTTGAATGCGCGCGAAGTGGTGCACTATTGGGGGCGTGATCGTGCTGCTTTATTGATTTGTGAACAGCGTAGAAAAGCTGCGGAGCGGGCGATTTTAGGCACAAGAGAGGGGACTTTTAAGTGAATTTGGATATCAGTGTTGCCAATGGCTGGTTGTCTTTATTGTTATCGGTTATTGCGATTTGTGGGGTTTTGAGAGCCTATTTTTCTTCAGGTGCGCGGGAAATGCTGAAAGATATGACAGTGCTTAAAGAGCGTGTGCAAAAGTTAGAAACAGAGATGGACTTTTTGCCTGATCGTGATGCGCTGCAAAGATTGGAAGTGAATATGGAGAAATTGAATGGTCGTCTCAACACGCTTTCTGCACAATTACAACCGGTGGCAGCCATTGGTGAGCGCTTGCAAGAGTTTTTGTTGGAGAATGCCAAGAAATGAAAGCAGATATGGATAAAATCATCCGTGAAGAAGCGCGGTTGATTATTTTAAAAGGGCTTGCTTGTGAGCGCAGTGAAACTTTATCGAGTGCGATGATTGAGCGGCTTTTATACAGTTATGGCATCAGACGCGATCGCGATTTTGTGCATAATGAACTGGCATGGATGGAAGATCAAGGTGCTGTTACTTTAAAATGTGTGGGTTCAGTTTTTCTTGCGGCGTTAACAGAACGGGGAGCGCGTCATTTAGACCGGAGCTTTTCCATTGAGGGGATTAAGCGGCCTAAACGTTCATCAATAAAAGACGAGGTGAAGGATGCGCAAGGTCGGGCGTGGACGTTTAACGGCGATTGATTTATTGCCGCAAGCTTGTGATCAAATTATTGCTGCTGCTGCTGAGGCTTTAAATGGGCGTGAGAAGACACAAATGGCTATTTATGGTGAGTTTAAAGCGGCTTTGAAGGCTTTACGAAAGGAAACGGGTCTCAGCTTTTCTATTCCCTCTTTTTCGAGTTTTAATCGTTATTCTTTGCGGCTAGCCGTGATGTCACGGCGCCTAGAACAGACAAGAGAAATTGCCGCAAGCCTCTCGCAGCGCTTTGATGCTAAAGCTTCTGATAATATCACTCTTTTGACGGCGGCAGCGATTAAGGAGTTGATTTTTTCAACGTTGAGCAGCGGGAAAAACCTTTCACCAAAAGCGGCACAAGAATTGGCCAATGCGCTTAAAGGCGTGTTGGCGGCTGAACATTTGTCGACCACCAGACGGCAAAGATTAGAGAAGGATTTTACCAGCAAAGCAAGCAAAGCGGTTGACGCAGCAGCAGCAGCGGCGGGGCTCTCAGAAGAAACAGCGCGAGCTATTCGTGCGCAGGTGTTGGGGGTAAAACATGGCTGAACAGCCCTTTTCAAAAAGTCATGTCTTTGATCATCAAAGTGGTTTTGATATTTGGCAGAGAAGTACTTTTCCCAAAGAGAGTGATCCCTTAGCGGAAGGCGTTTTGATGGCACATCAACGGGCATGGATTGAAGATAAGTTCCCATTAAAATTGGTTGAAAAGGGGCGGCGGACCGGCATTACTTTTGCAGAAGCTTTGGATGATACACTGATTGCAGCGGCGGCACGTGAAGCGAGGGGCGATAATGTTTTTTATATTGGTGACACCAAAGACAAGGGGCGGGAATTTATTGGCTATGTGAGCAATTTTGCTTCGGCAATTACGAGCCATAGTGGGGATGTTGAGGAATTTTTATTCTCTGATCAAAGGGCGGATGGTTCAACGAAATATATCTCTGCTTATCGGGTGCGTTTTGCTTCGGGGTTTCGGGTTGAGGCGCTTTCTAGCCGCCCTGAAAATATTCGCGGACTACAGGGCATTGTGGTGATTGACGAGGCGGCGTTTCATCAAGATGTGCGCTCTGTTTTGGATGCTGTCAATGCTTTGCTCATTTGGGGAGGCAAGATCCGTGTGATCTCCACCCATAATGGTGTGCTCAATCCTTTCAATGAATTGATCCGTGAAGCGCGAGCAGGTAAGGTTCCTTTTTCTGTGCATTGTTATCCCTTTGGTGTTGCTGTTAAAAATGGCTTGTTTAAACGGGTTTGTGCCATGAAGGGGGAGGTGTGGAGTTTAGCGTCTGAGCAACAATGGGAAGAGCAAATTCGTGCCTCTTATGGGGTGCGTTTGGCTGCGATGCGCCAAGAATTAGATGCCATACCAGCTGATCAAGAAGGGGCGGCTTTAACACGCTTACAGATTGAAAATTGTTGCGCGCCTGACATTGCAGTGTTGCGTTTTGCTTGTGTGGATGATTTTAAAAATCAATCGGAACATCAACGAAGTCAAGCTGCTTTTGCTTGGTGTGAGAAGCATATAAAACCTCTTCATATTGGGCTTGACCGGCGGCGCCAACATGTTTTTGGTGTTGATTTTGCGCGGAGTGGCGATGCGACATCGATTGTGGTGATGGAGGTGGGACAAGATTTGGTGCGCCGTGTCCGGTTTATGGTGGAATTGCGCAATACGCCGTTTGATCAACAAAGAGAGATTTTATTTTATGGGGTGAATGGTTTGCCGCGTTTGATGGGCGGCGCGTTAGATGCGCGGGGCAATGGGGCTTATTTAGCCGAAAAAGCGGCGCAACGTTATGGAGCTCTTGTGAAGGAAGTGCCCTTGTCACAAAGTTGGTATGGCAAGGAAATGCCGGCTTATTTAGAAGCTTTTGGGGATGGGACGATTGTTTTGCCGCGCGATAGTGACATTGTTGCCGATCATCAAGCGCTTGCTTATGTCAATGGCATTGTGAAAATTCCAGACAATCATCGTTTTAAAGGCAGTGATGGTTTTATGCGCCATGGTGATAGCGCGATTGCTTGCGCTTTGGCTTATTTTGCCAGCCGCCAAACTCCTGAAATTTATGATTATACACCTGTGAGAGAGGCTTATCGTTTTGATGAAAGCTCGCTCTTTTCAACGCCTTTTTTTTCAACAATGCGATCAAAGATTTATTGATGGGATGATGAGATGGTAAAACTTTTAGATCAGTGGGGCAGGGCGCTTAATATCAAAGGGTTGGAGCGAGAAGTTGCAAGCCCTACCGTTGGCGGTGTTCGTGATGTGTGGTCACAAACCATTGTCAGTGGTCTGACCCCTGCGCAACTTGCTGATATTTTACAACAGGCAGCAGAGGGTCATCCAGAGCAGTTTTTCCAACTTGCCGATGATATGGAAGAGCGTGATTTGCATTATCGTGCTGTGCTTGGCATGCGTAAAAATGCTCTCACAGGGGTGGAGCCTGGAGTGATTGCCGCAAGCAATAGTGCACAGGACAAAAAGATAGCAGATGCGGTGCGGGAAGTGATTAGTGCGCCTACCTTTGTTGATGATTATGTGACGGATTTATTGGATGCTTTGGGAAAAGGCTATGCGATTGTAGAAACCTTGTGGGACAAGAGTGCCAAGGAATGGTGGCCGGTTGCTTGGAAATGGCGTGACCAGCGGTTTTTTCAATTGGATCGGCGGGATGGTTTTCATTTGCGTTTAAAAGAAGAGGGGTCTTTTAATGGAAGTGAATTGCCTGCTTATAAATTTTCTATTCACAGACCCAAGTTAAAAAGCGGTTTGCCTATTCGTTCTGGGCTTGCGCGGCTTGCAGCTTGGGCATTTCTCTTCAAGTCTTATACACTGAAAGATTGGATGGCATTTTTAGAAGTTTATGGCATGCCTTTGCGTGTGGGTAAATATGGGGCAAGCTCTTCTCATGAGGAGCGACGGGTTCTCATTCAAGCAGTGCGTGATTTATCCAGTGATGCGGCAGCGATTATTCCCAAAGAGATGGAGATTGAATTTATTGAAGCGGCAGGGGGCAGTGGCAATGCGGTGTTTGCTTCTAAGGCGGAATATTTAGATCGACAAATTTCTAAAGGTGTGTTGGGGCAAACCATGACGACGGATGATGGTTCGTCCTTTTCGCAAGCGCGCATTCATGAAAATGTGCGCCATGATATTGCCAGAGCTGATGCACGCCAATTAGCTTTAACGGCTAATCGTGATTTGATTGTGCCTTTTGTTGAGATTAATTTTGGACGCCAAGAGCGCGCCCCCCTTGTCTATTGGCCGATTTCGGAAAATGAAGATATTAAAGCGATTAGTGATGCACTGGAAAAACTTGTGCCCTTGGGTTTGCGTGTTGGGGCGCAAGAAGTGCGCAATAAGATTGGTTTTTCGCAACCAAAAAAGGAAGAGGATGTTTTAAAGGCTCCTGATAATGCGCTTGATGATGAGAGGGGAGAAAAGGCTCATGTTTGTGCTGATTGTGGAGGTGTTTTTGATGTTTCTGTGACAAGAGAGGACAAGGGTGCAAAAGAGCAGGGTGGAAAACATCACGACGAATTGGACCGACTTTCACAAGAAGCTTTAAGCGACTGGGAAGAGGACTTAGAACCCCTTTTAGAGCCTTTTAAAAAGCTTGTGAGAGAAGCAAAAAGTTATGAGGATATCCTTAAAGGCTTAGATGAATTGCTAGGTGAGATGGATCATCACGCATTAGCAGCGCGCTTGGCAAAAGTACAAATGATTGCACGTGGGCTTGGGTATCATGGATGAGGAACTTTTTAAAACCGCCCCTAAAGAGGTCACCCGTTATTTTGAAGCCAAGGCACTTGTTCCAAGCTTTGATTGGCGTGATATAGCACCAGAAGAACATACCTTTTCCTTTACGGTGGCAAAATCGCTAGGCTATGATATTTTGGAGGATTTTAAGCGAGCGGTTGGAGAAGCCATAAAGCATCAAGTTCCTTTTCAAGATTTTCAAAAAAATTTGATGCCGATTTTACAGGAAAAGGGTTGGTGGGGTAAAAAGACCAGCATTGACCCCAAAACTGGTGAAAAGAGCGTGGTACAATTGGGCAGCCCACGGCGTTTAGAAACGGTCTATTGGGCCAATACCATGAGTGCGCATGCGGCAGGTGAGTGGGAGCGCACACAAAATAATAAAGAATTTTTGCCCTATCTCACCTATGCTTTGTCAAGTTCAGAACATAAGCGTTTAGAACATGAAAGTTGGGTGGGGTTTACCGCACCTGTTGATGATCCGGTTTGGGATTGGCTTTATCCGCCCAATGGTTGGCGGTGTAAATGCAGTGTGCGACAGGTAAGCCGTTATGAAGCAGAAGATTTAGGCTATGAAGAGGGGGCAGAGCCACTTCATGTTGAAAAGCAGGTTTGGCACAATAAACGGACGGGGAAAGTTGAGAAGATACCAAAGGGGATTGATCCTGGTTGGCATTCTAATCCTGGGAAACATCGGGCGCAAAATTTAAGCAATTTTTTGAGTGATAAAATTTCTGTGATGGGGGACAATGACAAACGCATTGCCATTGAAGATATTGTGGGTTCGCCAATTTTGGAAGCCATGTTTGAAGGACGGATGCCTCGCGGGTTTATACCCATTGCACCGATACCACAAAAGGTGGGTGATGTTTTTGCAGCGGAAAATTCTCTTATTCGCTTATCCGCAGACAGTGTGAAACATATTTTGTTAGAGCATCAAGCGCGTGATCTTCACTTGGATGATTTTTGTGGCGCCATTCAAACACTCATTCGCCCCCATGGAATTATCAGGCGAAAAGGTGTACCGAGCGTTGTGTTTTTGGGTGAAAATGATGGGGTATGGTGGCGCTTAGCGGTCAAATTTGTAGCAAGCAAACAAGAATGGTGGTTGACCTCCATGCATAAAAAAAGCTCTAGAGAAATTGGACGCTTATTGGATGCGGCTGAAAAAAAGGGCGAGAGGTTGTTGTAAAGAAAACACCGGAAAGACCTGCTGGCTTTTGTGAAATGAGAAGGCGTGGAGGGCGGTCAACTCCTCGCAGATCCGGTAAAACCGTCCTGGTATAACTGGCTCACGCCTCGTGGATAGAAGTAACAGTTTAAAAGTTTAAAAGCAATCTTTAAAAAAACGACTTGAGAAAAACCATGTTGGCTTTTGTGAAGAGAGTCGATGCGTGAGAAAATGAGAAGGCGTGGAGGGCGGTCAACTCCTCGCAGATCCGGTAAAACCGTCCTGGCAAAACTGGCTCACGCCTTACCTCCAATGATATAATGTTTTTAAGCCAAAAAGCAATCTTTAAAAAAACGGCTTGAGAGGGGCTTTTTTTGTATAAGACGATAAATTGTACCTCTAACTTCACGACGGCGCTCTATCGCCTTTGAAGTGCCTTTGAAAACGATTTTATGGGATGGTTTGGCACGGGGGTTTCTCTCACAAGGAGAATAATAGGGAAAAGAGTGCTTTTTGAGAAATGCTCTTTTGACTGACAGTGTCAGACTTATAGTGGGAGTAAGTTTCATGCATTGTATTGCCAATGACAATTGTAAAGCAATAGGCAATGTATGGAACAGGAATTTCACGAAGATCAAAAAGATGGGGATGCAGAAACATTTCATGCTGCGTTAATAGATCTCTGTCCAGACGTTTTATGCCAAGACATTTCATGTGAAGACGCCACCGTTAGCCAAGCGCCTGAATGGGTAGAGCTTTTGCCCAAAGCGCCCCATGTGAAGGCACGTGATGGACGACAATGGCATTATAACCCGCAAACTATTTTAAAAGCCTTTGCAGCCAATAAAGGACCGCTTGTGATTGATTATGAGCATGGGCAACATCACCGTGCGAGAAATGGTTTAGAAGCACCTGCCAGTGGCTGGATTGAAGAATTAGCAGAGCGGGATGGTGCGATTTGGGGGCGTGTTAAATGGACCGATATGGCCGCTAAAAAGATTGTTGCCCGAGAATATCGCTATCTTTCGCCGGAGTTTCGCCATTCCAAGAAAGGTGAAATTTTAAATTTAGCAGGTGCTGGTTTGGTGAACCGTCCAGCCCTTGTCATGACGGCTTTAAGCCGTGAACAGCCTTCCCCTATAACTTTGACGGAGAAAATGATGGATTTGACAGCCATTGCCAGTGCACTATCGCTGGCAGAAGATGCTAAAGCGGATGAGGTTTTAGCAACGCTTAAAGCGCGCGAAAAAGAACGCGCGGAACTTTGTGCTCAATTGACAAAGGTGCAAGAAGATTTAGCGCTTTTGCAAGAAGAGCAAAAAAATAAGGCTATTGAGAGCCTTTTAGACAAGGCCATTGAAGAGGGCAAGATTTTGCCGGCTGCCCGCGAGGAATATCGTGCACTCTGTAGCTTTGAAGGGGGTGTGGAACATTTTAAAAGTTTGGTCGAGAAGTTGCCGGCGCTTGCCGCTAGGAGTCCTTTGGAGACCTCTTGTCTCAAGCAAGAACCAAAGCTTGCGCCAGAAGAGGTTGCTGTTGCGGCACGCCATTATAAGGAAGAGCAGAAGCAAAAAGGTTTCGACATCACCATTAGCCAAGCAGTTGATTATATTTGCGAACAAAAGGAGCGCCAATCATGAGTACGATGATTTTAATTAAATCTTTTCGCGCCATAGATGTGATTTCACCTTATTGCATTGTTGCAGCGCGCGGTGATGGAATGGTGGCAACGGCTTCTGGTAAGGGTGATAAATTATTAGGGACTGCTGGGTCATTGAGTGCCAAGGCTGGTGAGATGATTGATGTTGGCCAATGTGGTTGGGGCGAAGTGGTTTGTGGAGGCAATGTTTCCTTTGGTGATTTTTTGACCTCTGACCCCAAAGGACACGCCATTAAAGCGGAAGCCGCAGATCGCACCATTGGTATTGCCATGAGTGATGGTTCTGCTGGTGATGTTATTTCTTTTAAAATTAATTAATCGAGGCATAAAATGAACAGACCTTTTCCCATTGATCCAACACTCACCGCTATTGCTATTGGTTATCGCAATCCAGCAGGTTCTCTTATTGGCGATAGAGTTTTGCCACGCGTTTGTGTTTTAAGTGAGGTGTTTAAATATAGTGAATTTCCCTTAGCGGAAAATTTTACCGTGCCTGAGCTTGAGATAGGGCGGAAAGGGCGCCCGAATGTGGTGGAATTTTCTGCCTTTGAACGGGAAGCCAGTGTCAAAGATTACGGACTTGATGATCTTATCCCCAATTCAGATATTGAAGCAGCGGCACGCGCACGAGCAGAAAAGCGCTCTCGTTATAACCCCGAAAAGACAGCTGTAGAGGGACTTGCCAATTTGCTAGAATTGGGGCGTGAAGTGCGTGTTGCAGCGCTTGTGCAAAGAAGTGAAAATTATGCACCAGAGCGGGTGATAACACTTAAAGGTGAGAATAAATTTAGCGATTATGAGAAATCTGATCCTTATGCTGTTTTAGATGAGGCCATGGATAAAAGTCTCGTCTATACGCCCAACACCATTGTGATGGGCAAAGTTGTTTGGTCAAAACTCAAACGTCATCCCAAAATCATCAAAGCTGTTAAAGGGGGTGGCACTGCTGATGGTTTTGTCACCAAGGCGCAATTTGCTGATCTGATGGAAATACACCCCGATCGTTTACTCATTGGTGAATCGCAAGTGAATTTGGCACGTAAAGGGCGTTCGGCACAATTGGCACGCGTGTGGGGCAATAAGATTGCACTGCTTTATATTGACCCTACCAAACAACAGGCAGATGGTTCGGTGATCAGTTGGGGTTTTAGCGCCCAGTTGGGCGAACGTTTGTCTGGAGTGATCCAAGATCCAGATATCGGCTTATCAGGCGGCAAACGGGTGCGTGTGGGGGAACGTGTGTGTGAATTGGTTGCCGCAAAAGATGCCGGTGTTTTGTTGCAAGAAGTTGTCTAAGGGAAACTTTTAAACATGGCTTATGCAAGCAAAACATTGATTGAAGAGCTCTGGGGTGATGACTTCTTGGATGATTTGTGTGGGATGGATGAGAACTCTGATCCAGTTTTTTCAGAGCAAGCCATTGCCCGCGCGCTCGAACAGGCAAGTGGTGAGATTGATGTGCATTTGTCTCATCGCTACTCAATCCCCATTGCTGGACAGCCAGCGGCTCTGGGTATGATCTGTGTCAATATTGCTGTTTATAATTTAGCCATACGCCATACGGCACTGACCACGACCATTGAAGATCGTTACAAACAGGCGGTTGATTTGCTGAAACGTATTGCCGAAGGCAAAGCGGGTTTAGGCATAGATGAACCTAAAATTATGAGCGAAGATGGTCCCGTGCGTGATGGGGCTTTCTTCCATGCCAAGCCGCGTTTGATGGGAAGATAATATGTCTGTTGCAACCCATATTGAGATTAAAGAGACAGGGCTTGAAGCGGCTTTATCCTTTTTGCAAAAGGGAGCTGATCGCTCGATGGGGACTTTGGCACAAGGGGTTGGGCGTCTCATTCAAGAAAGCACAAGGCGGCGGATTCAAAGTGAAAAAATGTCTGCTCAAGGAGAGAAGTGGAAAAACAATCATGCCCGCACCTCCATTCTTTATGCCAGTGGGGCGCTTTCACGCTCCATTGATATGAAAGCTTCACCAGAACAGGTGATTGTGGGCTCTGGGTTGGTTTATGCGCGGATTCATCAATTAGGTGGGGTTATTCACCCGAAAAATGGCAAGACACTGCGCTTTTTTCTTAAAAGCGGCAATGCACACCGCTTTGTTTGTGTGCATCAAGTGACCATGCCCGCACGCCCTTATTTGGGGCTTTCAGAGCACAATAAAGTGGAAATTGTCAAAGCGACAGAAGACTGGCTGGAAAGGGTCTTTGCATGAGTCAAACGATTAAAAATGCTGGGCGCATTAATCAGTTTCGTGAAGCGGTGATAAGAAGCCTTAAAGGCGCTTTACCGGATGTGCGTGATTGCGGCTGTCAATTTGGACGTTTTAACTTAGAAGAGCTTGAAACACAGATGCTGGTGGCTCCAGCAATACGGGTTGCGGTGTTAGAAAGCCGTTTGAATCCTGTAGCAAGTGGACAGATGAGTGCTGATCTTCATTTAGGGGCTTTTATTATTACCACAGGTAAAGAGCGTGATGTTTCCAGTTGGCTTTTAGCAGAAGCCATTGCGGTGCTTTGTCATAGCGGGCAATTGTGGGGACTAACGCATTTGAGTGCCCCGCGTGAGGTGCAAATTGAACCGATTATCTCTGCGGCGATTAAGCAGCGTGGTGTATCGATAAGCGTGGTGGAATGGCACCAAGATTTGCATCAGTTGGGACAGGATATTTTTTGTGATGAGGGACAACTCAAAAGTGGTTTGATTTCATGGGACAATGAGGTGGGGGCATGAATGACGCACATCTCTTAAGTGATACCTTTCGACAAATCATGAAGCGTCTTGATGCCCTTGAACGCTGTCTTGCCAACCAGCACATGATCGGGCGGGTTGTGCAAGTTGATGGTCATAGGGTGCGGGTGAAACTTTGCGAACAGGGTTCTAAT
Organism: Bartonella sp. OC16QHHD; assembly: GCF_042194035.1. Taxonomy (NCBI): domain Bacteria; kingdom Pseudomonadati; phylum Pseudomonadota; class Alphaproteobacteria; order Hyphomicrobiales; family Bartonellaceae; genus Bartonella; species Bartonella sp. OC16QHHD. Next base: position 10,874 of record NZ_JBHIMJ010000081.1, read on the forward strand.
GGACAAGCGGTTTTATCGCCTTGGCTACAAGCGCAAGAAGCGGCGGGGGCTGTTTCCAGCAATATGCCTTTCAATGTTGGTGATTCGGTGCGGTTGTTGAACCCCCATGGCGAAATTGGTTCTGCCTCTCTGGTGGTGCGCGATAGCTATAGTGAGGATGCGCCTAATCCCGCACGCTCTTTCCAAGAACTTGCTCTGTGTTATGCCGGTGGCGCTTTGCGGATGACAAAAGATGAACTTATTCTCTCCCATGGGGAAAATCAAATTCATTTGAGTGAAAAAGGTTTGGTGCTTTCTCATCAAGCAACCCGTGTTGAATTAACGGGCAGTGTGCACATTCAAGCAGAAGATTTACAGCATAATCAAAAATCTGTTGGCGCAAGCCACAAACACGGTGGGGTCAAAATGGGTCCCTCCACAACCTCTTCCCCTCTTTAAAGGAGTTTTATCATGCGTGAGAACACTTATGTTATTTTAACCAATGCCGATTTTGTTGCAGGCAAGCGTTCACCAGGCAAGGGTGAGGAAATTTGTTTAAGTGAGGAAGCGGCTAAATATCCGTTGCTGCTTGGTCAGATCGCTGAAAAACCAGCCCCTGTTGTTTCTGCGCCCCCAACTGTTTCTACCACAAAGACAAGCAAAGGGGCTTAAAGCATGCGGTGCGGGATGAGCGAAAAGGATGGCTCTCTCTTGTATGGTTGGGCACATTGCCAACAGTCACTTCGTAAATGTCTGACGACAAGAATTGGGACACGGGTTTTGCGTCGTCATTATGGATGTGATGTTGGAGCATTCCAAGATGCCAATGCTGATCCTGCGACGATGATGCAGCTTTATCAAGCAATTGTTGAAGCACTCGATGATCCAGAGTGTGGAGAGCCTGGGTTCTCGTTGCAGAGGATTGATCTGACAAAAGCAACGCGTGAAGGCACATTCCATTTTGTTTTAACGGGTGTTTTTTATCCCAATGGGCATTTGGGGGATTGGTCACACAAAGAGCCAATGAGCATCAATTTAGAGGTTGGTGATGACTGAGTTTGAACCTTTATCCTTTTCACAGATTCCCCCTCCACAACTCCCTCTGCCACAAATTATTGAAGAGCTTTCTGTTGAAGCAATTTTAGAGCAAAAGATCACGCGTTTGACTGAGCTTTTTGCAGCGCATCATATTCCTTATAATGTGGAAAAGACGGCTTATGATCCCGTGGTCATTCAATTGCAAGCGGCGGCTTATGAAGAGTTGCTATTGCGCCAGCGAATTAATGAAGTGGCGCGGGATAATTTACTCACATTTGCGCGTGGAACAAGTTTAGATCATTTGGGGGATTTTCATGGGGTCACGCGCCTTTTGGATGAAGATGATGAGCGGTTTCGCCGCCGCATTCGCTTGAATAGACAAGGACATTCCACAGGGGGCACAGCGCCACGTTATCAATATTTTGCCCTCTCAAGCGATATCCATGTCAAAGATGCTTTTGTTTATCGTGAGGGTAAAAGCCCGATTATTCATGTGGCTCTTTTTAGTGATAGCCCATCAGGGGTGGCAGATGAGGCTTTAATTGCAAAGGTGCAAGCAGCCCTTGATGCCCCCCATGTTAAAATGACCAATGACCACATCCTTGTGAAAAGCGCGGTACAGCGGATGATCAATGTTTCTGCTGATTTTTGGTTGTTACCGGATGAAGGCTCCTTTGTTTTGGAAAGAGCGGAGCAGAATTTAAGAGCAGAATGGGCGCGTGCATGGAGGCTTGGGCGTGATTTGTCTTTAAGTTGGATACTAAGCCGCTTGATGGTTGAGGGCGTTCACCATGTGAACATAACGCAACCTTGTGAGGATATTTTGGTCGCACCGGATGAAGCCGTCGCACTAGGGGATATTGTCTTGTCTGAACGGGGGCGTGCTTATTGATGCTTTCCTCACTTTTGCCCCCAAATTCGAGCTTGTTTGAACGTTGTTTTGCAGAAGCAATGGCTCTTGACCCTCACGTTAAAATGGCACTCGAAGAAATACCTCGCGCGAAATTTATCACGCGTCCGCCTTCTTGGTTGCCCTTTTTAATAGACGAATATGGCTTACAAGAATTAAACCCTTATTTCTCTAACCTTTATGATTTAATTGATCAGGGTCTTGCATGGCAAAATATTCGCGGCTCCCTTGCGGCAATAGAGATGGGGCTTGAATGGCTAGGGATTTCGGCACGCTTTCAACCCGCCTGGACGGGGCGAGCATGGTGGAATTCCTTTCAACTTGATTTTGATCAGTTGCCTGAACGCAAAAGCCTTGAAGCTATTGAAGCAATCACCGACCTTTCCAAAAGTTTGCGCTCTGATTTTCGCCGTGGGACCTATGGTTATAATGTGCAAGCCATGGAAGGCAATATGTCACGCCTCGATGATAGCATGTTGGAGTATGAAAGCGGTGTTCGCTTAACAGCTGGGGACACTTTGTTTTCCTTTGGACGCACAACAGAAATCAATCATACCCTCACAAAAGAAGAAGGCAGGCTTATTGGCAATTGGATAGATGACTTTGACGAGGAGTTAAGCTGGAACCAAATTGATTACCCTTGGGATTTGGCAAATTTTCCGTGGTGTTCGGTCAAAAAACATGAACGCGATATACTCATGGCAGAGTGGTTTAGCAACCGCACGCTTTATCTCGTGTTAAGAGACAGCCAAAATAGCGTGATTGGGTATCGCAGATGCTATGCTGTAGCGCCTGTCGAACAAGCTTTGGATGGTGTGTACAGCCATTGTGGCGTCAGGTTCCAGCCCTCCTCGATGGGCACGGCGCTTTTTCTGGCAGCACGCACAGACTTTCACGATGTTGATGGGAAACAAGCAGCATTTGTTTCTATTCTCGTTCACGGCATTCCCAAACAAGATGTCCCCCTTGGAAAGCTTTGGTGTGACGTCAATGAACTGAATGGTGGTGTAGAGATACTCAAAACACCCATCAATATTCCTTTGCGTGCCGATGTTCGCGAACAATTCAAGATTTTATTGAGGTTTTAATATGAAGCATGAAAGTGGTTTACCCTTTGCAATTGACAGATC